>CAXTTW010000039.1:0-12093 GCA_964247255.1 uncultured Acidobacteriaceae bacterium | reverse complement strand
CCGGAGCTCGCGGGGGCCTCCATCGAGCTGCCCACGTCCATCCCCACCCGAGACCCGGCCCCAGCCCTTCAGGCGGGTCCCGTCGAGCGCTGGGGTGCCGCGTCCGGCAGCCTGGCCCATGTGCGGATTCACTGCGACTCGGATACGACCTGCCGCCCCTTCTACGCGACCGTTCATCTCGCTCCGGGCACGCAGGCCCCGGCCGCCGCAAAAGCCGAGTCGGTCCTGCGCCCCGGCACGCACGCTTCCATGCTCATCGACAGCGGGCGCATCCACCTTCGCATCCCCGTCACCTGCTTGGGCAGCGGCGCGCCCGGCGCTTCGATTCGCGTTGCCGGGCCGAAGAACGCGCGGTTTTACCAGGCCACGGTCGTCGACGAGACCACCGTTCGGGGGACGCTCTAGTCCGCCGCGCGGCTCTCGCGTTCGTGCTGGCGGCCGCGACGGCCCACGCCGACGTGACGACCCTGCCGAAAAAGCTGCTTCCGAAGAAGCCCGACCCCGCCCAGCTTCGCGCCGACTACATCGACCGGCTCGAACAGGCGAACACGTCCGCGGCCTACACCGCTTCGACCGGCAGCCTGTGGTCTCCCTCGGCGACCCTGGCCGATCTTTCCTCCGACTACAAGGCTCACACGCTCAATGACACGGTCATCGTGCGTGTTTCGGTGCAGACCACCGCCGCCCAAAGCGGCAACGTGAACTCGCAGCGCCAGTTCAACACCACCTCCGGGATCTCCGGCATCGCCGGCGGCATCGCCACCCATGGAGTCAACCCGCTGCTCAATGCCCAAAGCGCCACCAACCTGAAAGGGCAGGGCCAAACCTCCTCGAACACGACCTTCGCCACCAGTCTTACCGGCCAGGTCATCGCCGTGCTGCCGAACGGCAACCTCGTCATCGAGGCCGAGCGCCAGATTTTCATGAACAACCAGCACGAAAACGTCGTCGTCCGCGGGGTGGCGCGCCCAGGCGACATCTCTCCCGCCAACGTCGTCAACTCCGCCGCGCTTTCGAGTTTGGAGATCGAGGTCCGCGGCAAGGGCATCATCTCGGACTCAACGCGCTCGCCCAACCCTCTCACCCGCGCCGTTCTTTGGCTCTTCGGACTGTAAGCCATGCTGAAATCCGTCCGTTCTCTCGCTATCTTTCTGCTGCTCTGCGCCGCCGGTGCGCAGGCAGCCCCGCCGAATCGCACGGTGCTTTTGCGCGACATCACCGACGTCGAAGGGGTGCGCGACAACCAGCTCGTCGGCTACGGTCTGATCACCGGTCTGCGCGGCACGGGCGACCGGCAGCAGACGTTCTTCACCGTCCAAACGCTCGCGAACGTCCTGCAGCGCATGGGCGTCCAGATCAACCCCGGCCAAGTGGTGGTCAAGAATGTCGCGGCGGTCTTCGTGACCGCGACCCTGCCCGCTTTCTCAAGCCCCGGCATGAAAATTGACATCACCGTCTCTTCGGTCGGCGATGCCAAGAGCCTGGAGGGCGGAGTGCTCCTGCTCACCCCGCTGCACGGCCCCGACGGACGGGTCTACGCGGAGGCGCAGGGCCCGCTGCTGCTGGGCGGCTACACCGAGGGCGCGGCCGGCAATCTGCGCGCCGTCAACCTGCCTACCACCGCACGCGTCCCAAATGGCGCGATCGTCGAGCGGGGCGCGGCGGTCGACCTGACCCAGTTCCGCACGGTGTCCCTGATCCTGCGCAACGATGATTTCACCGCCGCGCGCGATGCCGCGGATGCTATCAACCAGAACATCGGCCGCCCCGTGGCGACCGCGGTCGACTCCCGGCGCATTCTGCTCGACGTCGCTGCCGCCGGCGAGCCTTCGGTGCCGCTGCTGATCTCCCGCGTGCAGAACCTGCCCATCTCCTTCCATGAACCCGCCCGCGTCGTGGTCAACGAGCGCACCGGCACCATCGTCTTCGGCGGCGACGTCAAGCTGTCCCCCGTCTCGCTCCTGCACGGTTCGCTCACCATCGAGGTCGCGACGACATACGCGGTCTCGCAGCCGGGGGCGTTCAGCAACGGCACGACCCAGGTCGTTCCCGAAACGACACTGGCCGTCAAGGACCCGCCCGCGCAGTCCATCCGGCTCGACAACGGCGCGAACGTCGACGAGCTGATCCGCGGCCTTCACGCCATTGGGGCCACCTCCCACGACATTGTCGCCATTCTGCAAGCCATCAAGGCCGCCGGCGGTCTCCAGGCCGAACTCGAGGTGATCTAGCCATGAACATCCAAATCGCTCCCACGCTTTCGAACGATCTAAGCCTGCGCGAAGCCCAGGGTAACGGCAGTTCCGGCGAGGCCGGCAAGATCCAAAAAGCAGGCCGGGATTTCGAATCCATTCTGCTCGGCTCCTGGCTGCAGGGCGCGGAGGACAGCTTCGCGTCCGTGCCCGGAACCTCGGACGATGAGGACGGCGGCAGCGAACAGCTTAAGGGGATCGCCGTCCAGCAGCTCGCCGCATCGCTTGCCGGCTCCGGAGGGATCGGCTTGGGCAAGCTCATCACGGAGCATCTGTCCGCGGCAGCATCAGCGCCGCCCAAGATCCCGTGAGTGGAGCTGTTTTCCGCGCTGGACAGCCAAACTCGCGAAAAAACAAAAAAACTTTCGTCATGCCCTGAACGGAATTGAGAAAAGTGCCGATATGGGACTTGTTCATCCTGAAAGGAGTCATGATGCCCATCGATCTCACGGGAGTCACGGCCGTTGCCGGCCTCGATGCAGCTTCCGGGCCCGCCGCGAAACCGGCGCTCCGCCCGGCTCCACCGTCCGTTCCTCAGGACACCACTTCCATCTCGCCGCAGGCTAAGACCCTGTCGGTGCCCGCGCTTACCTCGCAGGCTCTCGCCTCAGCGAGCGCGCGGGCCAGCCGGGTGCAGGCCCTCCATCTCGCCGTAGCCAATGCGGCGTATTCCATCGATCCCTCGCTCGTCGCCGAAGCTATTCTTTCGTCGAGCGTTTAACCCGAACCGGCGCACAGGCAAACATGCGTTTCCAGATGCAGCTCACCCAACTCGCACCCGAAGAACGAGCGTGCCTCGACGGGTTTAGCGCTCTCAGCGACGGGCTGCGGCGCGCGATCCTCGCCATCGGCGCGAACGATTCCTCGTCCCTAGCCGAGTTTGTCGGCACGCAAACAGCGGGGGCGGCGGCTCTTCGGGCATCGCTGTCGCGCTTTGAGCAGACGGGCGCGCCGTCGAAAGCGGCCAAGGCGCGCATGCTCCGGTCCGCGCAGGAACTTGCGGCCCTGAACGAGGAATATGCCGCATTGATCGCGCACTCCGCGGATTCTCTGCGGCTGTTGGCCGTGCTTCACGGACCCGCGCGCATGCGCAGGGAGGCTAACTCATGGCAGGCCTGAGAACGACTCTTCGAGGAGGTTCCGCATGGGCGGACTGAATACGGCGCTCTTTGTCGCCACCGGCGCGCTCTCGGCCAACGAGGCGGCGATCGAAACGGTCAACAACAACATCGCGAACGCCGCCACACCCGGTTACAGCCGCGAAATCGTCAACCTGTCCGCGAACGCCTCGCTCACCACGGGCAATGCTTCCGCCGGCACCGGCGTCAACGTCGACAGCATTACGGGCGTACGCGATCAGTTGCTCGACCTTCGCATCCAGCAGCAAACCTCCGCGCAGTTCTCCGCCGCGGCGCAAGGCACGGTGCTCGCTTCGGTCGAAGTGAACTTTTCCTCTGCGACCGGCAATCTCGGAACGAGCCTTTCGGCTTTTTTCGCGACCATCTCCGCTTTATCCGCGAACCCGACAAGCGCCGCGGCCCGCCAAACCGCGATCGGCAGCGCGCAAACCCTTGTCGACCAGTTCCATGCGACCTCCGGCGGCCTCACCTCGGCTCAATCCGGGCTGAACACACTGATTTCGGGCGACGTCACGAAGATCAACGCGTTGGCCCAGCAGATCGCGTCCTTGAACAAGCAGATCGGCAGCGCGAGCGGCGGCAATGGGCCTGCCGTGCTGCTCGATCAGCGCACGGAAGCCGAGCGTCAGTTGGCCACCCTCACGGACGTTTCCATCACCCGCACACCGGAAGGCGATACCGTGACCACCGCCGGCGGCTCGACGCCGCTCGTCATCGCCGACCGCAGCCTGCCTTTCTCCACGAAGGCTGGTGCGAATGGGCTCACGCAGGTCGTCGACTCGCTCGGAAACACGATTACTCCCAAGCTGACGGGAGGCGACCTCGGTGGGGCGATCCAGGCGCGCGATGTCACTATCCCCAATCTGCTGACACAGCTCGATGCGCTAGCCGGTAACTTCGCGGGAGCCGTCAACGCCGCCCAGTCCACGGGCTACGACCTCGCGGGGAATCCTGGATCGGCTCTGTTTGCAGGCACAACCGCCGCGAACCTCACCCTGACCACATCGGATGGGTCTGCGATCGCTGCCAGCAGTACAGGCTCTGCCGGCAGCAACGGCAACGTGGCCAACCTCACGGCGGTCCAGAACGCGCCCGCCGGCGCGGGCGGTCTTTCGGTGACCGATGCCTACGCCGCCCTGGTCAACACGGTCGGCAACGCATCCTCTGCCGCGAAGACTCAGGCCGACGCCCTGAGCGGCAGTCTTAGCCAGCTCAAGACCCAGCAAAGTTCGGCGTCCGGCGTTTCCATCGACGAGGAGTCCGCTAACTTGATTCGTTTCCAGCAGGCTTATCAAGCGTCCGCGGAGGTGGTTTCCACGATCCGCTCCCTTTTCTCCTACACACTTGGAATTCTCTCCAGCGGAGGCTGACTGACATGCGCGTATCTACCAATTTCGACTCCGGGATCCTTCTCGGCATCCAGCAAAGCGCGGCGGCTTACCAGACGGCGCTGCAGCAGGTGTCCTCTGGCCAGCGCGTCAGCCTGCCCAGCGACGACCCAACCGCATCCGCCCTCCTGGTGCGAACGCTAGGCGCGAGCGCGAGCGGCGACCAATACACCAAGAACGCGGCTTCCGCCCTCGGCCAAGCCCAGACCGCCGACTCGGTACTGACCTCCGTGGTGTCCCTGCTCACGCAGGCGGTTACGCTCGGCACGCAGGCTGCGAACGGCACCAGCAACGCCATCAATCGGCAGACCCTAGCCGTCCAGGTGCAGGGCATCTTGTCGAGCGTGGTGGCAGCGGCCAACACGAAATACGAGGGCAACCCGGTTTTTGCCGGCACCGCGCAGACTTCGTCCGCATTCGTCGCAAATGCGTCGGGCGGCTACACCTACCAGGGCGACTCCAGCACGAACAGCGTGGAAATCGGTGAAAACCTCCGGGTTCAGGTCAACATCCCTGGCAACCAGATCTTCACCAGCAGCAGCGGCAGTGTCCTGGCTTCCTTAGGCCAGCTCGCGGCCGCGCTCCAAGGCGGAACCGCGAGCGCCATCGGGAGCGCGACCGCGAGCGTCAGCACCGCGCTCAACTTTGTCACGGCGCAGCACAGCATCTACGGCAACTCCGTCAACCAGATCACCGCGCAGGAGTCTTTCTTATCGCAGGAGAAAGTCACGCTCACCGCCCAGGCCAACAGCTTGGTCGGGATCGATACCGCGACCGCCGCCGTCAATCTGACCCAGGCGGAAACACACAACGCCGCGGTTCTAGCCGCCGCGGCCAAGGCGCTGCCCACCTCGCTGCTCGATTACCTGAAGTGAGCGATTGAGCAAACCCGCGCCCCGGCGTACCCTAAAGCGATACGAGGGCGATGCATGGCTACGGCAGTAGAAGTTCCCGCAGTTCCCGACTTGCACGTGCCCGGCCGCTTCGGCGTCTACGGCGGCCGGTATGTACCGGAAACCTTGATGGCGGCGCTTGAGGAGATCGAGGCTGCTTACGCCGAGGCGCAGGCCGATCCAGCCTTCTCGGCGGAGCTCGATCACCTTCTGGCGACCTATGCCGGACGCCCTACCCCTCTGTACTATGCCCGCCGCATGAGCGAGCAGCTCGGGGGAGCTCGGATCTTTCTCAAACGCGAAGACCTGCTCCACACGGGCGCGCACAAGATCAACAACTGCATCGGGCAGGGCCTGCTCGCCCGGCGCATGGGCAAGAAGCGCATTATCGCCGAAACCGGGGCGGGCCAGCATGGGGTGGCTACCGCGACCGTCTGCGCCCTGTTCGGCATGGAATGCGTGATCTACATGGGCGAGGAGGACATGCGCCGCCAGGAGCTCAACGTGTACCGCATGCGCCTGCTCGGCGCGGAGGTGCGCGGCGTGGCCTCCGGCCAAAAGACGCTCAAGGACGCTATCAACGAAGCGATGCGCGACTGGGTCACCAACGTGCGAACGACTCACTACCTCCTGGGCAGCGTCCTCGGGGCGCACCCGTACCCGACCATGGTCCGCGACTTTCACCGTGTGATCGGCAAGGAGGCCCGCCGGCAAATGCTCGAGACCCAGGGTCGGCTTCCCGATGCGGTCATCGCCTGTGTCGGCGGCGGCTCCAACGCGATCGGCGCATTCTTCGAGTTCTTGCCCGACGAGAACGTCCGACTGATCGGAGTGGAGGCGGGCGGACGCGGCTCCGGTCTCGGCGACCACGCGGCGCGATTTCTTTCGGGCGGCGGAGGCGGCGTTCCGGGCGTCCTCCAGGGCACGTATTCGTACGTCCTGCAGAACGAAGCCGGCCAGGTCGTGCCGACCCACTCCGTTTCGGCGGGGCTCGACTACCCTTCGATCGGGCCCGAGCACGCAGCTCTCCACGACGCGGGCCGCGCCGAGTACACCAGCTGCTCCGACGCGGAGGCGCTCAAGGCCACGGTCGCGCTGTCGCGCACCGAGGGTATTATTCCCGCACTCGAAAGCGCGCACGCGCTCGCCGAAGCCATGCGCATGGCTCCACGCATGAGTTCCCGCGACGTCCTGCTCGTAAATCTGTCCGGCCGCGGCGACAAGGATCTCGGCATCCTGACCCGCGAGCTTAAGTTGGAAGGGGCCTGAGCGGCATGCCCCTGCATTTCCGGCGAAAGCCCGGCATCGTCGCTTACCTTACGATCGGCGACCCCGATCTTCCCACCAGCCGGGCGATCGCGCTGGCTGCTCTGGACGCCGGTGCCGACGTGCTCGAGCTTGGCGTCCCGTTCTCCGACCCTCTCGCGGACGGGCCCGTCATCCAGCGGGCGAGCGAACGGGCCCTCGCTCGGGGCACGACTCTGGCGCAAGTGCTCGCGCTCGCGGCAGAGCTTCGTGAGGAGAGGCCCGAGGCCGGCCTGGTCATCTTTTCCTATCTCAATCCCGTGGTCCGGTACGGGATGGAGCGGTTCTGCGCTGATGCGGCCCAGGCGGGGATCGACGGCGTCCTCCTGACCGACATGATCGTCGAGGAGGCCGGCGAGTACCTTCGCTATGCGGCGGACTACGGTTTGGCCCCTATCTTCCTCGCGGCACCGACCAGCCCCGACGCGCGCTTGCGGCGTATTGCCGAGGTTTCCCGAGGCTTTATCTACGCGATTTCGCGCGTTGGAATTACCGGCGCGCAAACCTCCATCAGCGCCGACGCCGCCGAACTCACGGCACGCCTCCGCCGCTTCACCGCTCTGCCCATTGCCGTCGGCTTCGGCATTTCCCGGCCGGAGCACGTCGAGGAGGTCGGACGATTCGCCGACGCAGCCGTGATCGGGTCCGCTCTGGTTTCTATCATCGAGGGCAGCAGCCGCGAGATTGCTCCGCGGGCGGTCGCACGATTTATCGAGGGCCTGCGTCCCGCGCCGGCCCAGCTCACGGCAACCCGCTAAGATCGCAACCGGAGCGAAAGCAGCCTGCTTGCACTCTGCGGGCCGCGTCTTTTCCTCGCGAAGCTGACGTTCCAGGCGCGTCTTCGGTCTACACTGACTCGAACCGCGGCCGTCCAGCGGCATGGCAAACCCATCAGGAGTCTCCCATGGATATCGCCCAGTGGCGTCTCCGCATCGATGAACTCGACCGCCAGCTCGTCGAGCTGATTTCCGAGCGCGCCCGTGCAGCCCAGGCGATCGGTCGCCTCAAAAAGGCATCGACCCTGCCCGTTTACGAGCCCAATCGCGAGGCCGTCATCTTCGCGAATGTCCGCGCGGCCAATAAGGGGCCGCTGCCGGACATCGAGCTGACCCACATCTACGAGCGTCTCATCGACGTAATGCGTGCGCTCCAGGCCGATGAGCTGGCGAGCGAACTCGCCAAGGCTCCCGTAGGCCGCCAAACAGGAAAGGAATCCCAGTGATCGTCGCCATGCAGGAAAGCGCTACCTCCGCCCAGATCGAGCACATCGTCGAGCGGCTGGTCGAGGACGGCTTCAAGGTACACCGGACTACCGGGGCCACGCAGACCATCCTCGCCGGAGTGGGGCGGCCCGACGCATTTGACGTGGCCGAGTATCAAGTGTTGCCCGGCGTTTCCGACGCATACCGCATTTCTTCACCATACAAACTGGCCGGGCGCAACTTCGCTCCGGAAGGCAGCGTCGTTCGCTTCCCCAAGGGCGTCACCGTCGGCGGGCCGGAGCTGGTCGTCATGGCGGGCCCCTGCGCGGTCGAGAGCCGCGAACAGATCTTCGCTTCGGCCGCCATCGTCAAGGCCGCAGGGGCGCGGTTTCTGCGCGGCGGCGCGTATAAGCCGCGGTCCTCGCCCTATGCTTTTCAGGGCATGGGGGTCGACGGACTGAAGCTGCTCCGCGAGGCCGGGGACTCGACGGGCCTGCTCATCATCACGGAGGTTATGGAGATCGCGCAGATCGAGCCCATGCTCGGCTATATCGACTGCTTCCAGGTCGGGGCGCGCAACATGCAGAACTTCAATCTCTTGCGCGAGCTGGGGCAGACGCGCAAGCCCGTTCTGCTGAAGCGCGGCCCCGCGGCCACGGTTGAGGAGCTCCTGCTGGCGAGCGAATACGTGCTGTCCGGCGGCAACTACGACGTCATGCTGTGCGAGCGCGGCATCAAGACCTTTGAAACCTATACTCGAAATACGATGGACGTCTCCGCGATCCCCGTCGTGAAGAAGCTTTCCCACCTCCCGATGTTGGGTGATCCGTCGCACGGGTGCGGACGGCGCGACCTGGTTCCCGCGATGGCGCGCGCAGCCGTTGCCGCCGGAGCGGACGGCCTTCTCGTCGAGGTCCACCCAAACCCGGAGCGTGCCATATCCGACGCGGCGCAAACGATGGATCCCGAGCAGTTCGGGGTTCTGATGGACCAGCTGCGCGCGATGGCCCCCGCTCTGGGCCGGACCCTCAACCGCTGACAGCGTCCCTATCGGCACATTGCTTCTTCCCGTTCACGGTACCTCGGTAATGCCGCAGGCGAAAAAACCGGCAAACCCGAGCGCTCCTGAGGGCTATCGTAGGGTGCAGAACCCACGACGGAAGGACTGGCATGCACACGGAACTGAATAAGCGCGTGGTTGAAACCCTGGGCACCGGGATTCGACGCATCGCGATCTTCGGCACGGGCCTCATCGGTGCCTCCATCGGCCTCGCGCTGCGGCAGGCGGGCTTCCGGGGGGCGCTCTTGGGATGGGATCCAGACCCCGCAGCCCTGGGGCAGGCGCGCGCGCTCGGCGCGGTCGACCCCGCCCTCGCGGGAGACGCGAACGAGGATCCGTTCGTGTGCGCCCTGGCCGCCGACGTCATCCTGCTGTGCGGCCCGGTGCTCACCATCGCGGAGTGGCTCGAGCAGCTCGCGCCCGTGCTTGCGCCTTCGCAGCTGGTGACCGATGCGGGCAGCGTGAAGGGCTTTCTCCTCGAGCGGGCCGGCCACCTGTTCAACGGTGAAAAACAGGCCGCGTGGCTCCCCGGACACCCCATGGCGGGCAAGGAGCATGCCGGGGCCGCCTATGCTGAAGCCGGATTGTTCCGGGGCGCGGCGTGGCTGTTTACAAGCTCCTCCCCGGACAAGCCGGTGACCCTGCCGGACCACCCCTATGCGGCCGAGTGGATCGGCTGGGTGGAAAAGTTCGGAGCTCACCCGCTGACCCTGGCCCCGGACGAGCACGACCGCCTGTGCGCCTCGGCAAGCCACCTGCCGCAGTTTCTCGCGTCCGCGCTGGCCGCGCTGTTTGAGGACCAGTTTCGGGAGGAGCCCCGGTTTCGCGCCATCGGCGGGCGCGCGCTGCGCGAGATGACGCGCTTGGGCGCGAGCCCCTACTCCATGTGGCGCGATATCGCGATGACCAACGAGCCGGCGATTGCGGCCGCCCTACTCCGGCTCGAACAGGAGCTGGCCCACCTGCGAGAAAACCTGCGCGCCCCGGCTCTCCGGGATGTGTTCCGCGATGCTAACCGGTTCCGCGCGGCCATCGAAGCCCCCTCCCCGGAGGAGTCACCCTTGGCGGCACAAATCGTCTGAGACAATAGCCATCTCTCATGGCCTTGACCCGATTCCTGCACGCGCTGCCGAAAGCCGAGCTCCACCTGCACCTGGAAGGCACAGTCACTCCGGAAACGCTAGTCGAGCTGGCCGGGCGGCAGCTCGACCCGCTTACCCTCAACCAGGCGCGGGCGCTGTACCGCTACAGCGACTTTTCCGGTTTTCTGCTAGCATTCAAGAGCATCACCGAGCGGCTCCAGACGGCGGAAGATTACGAACTCGTGACTTTGCGCATGCTTGGGGCGCTGCACGCGCAGGGCGTGGTGCACGCGGAGGTATATGTCTCAGTCGGTGTCGTGTATTACTGGCGGCGCACGGAGTTCGAGCCGCTATTCGCCGGGATGGAGCGGGGCCGCCTCGAAGCGGAACGGCTTTGGGGCATCACCTGCTTGTGGATCTTCGACGCGGTCCGGCACTTCGGGCCCGAGGAGGCGGCGCGGGTGTTCCGCAAGGCCGCCGAGATGCGCCGCACGCACCCCAGCATCACTGGCATAGGCATCGGCGGGGACGAGCGCCGCACCGGGGCTGAGCCGTTTCGCGCGCTCTACGCCGAGGCCCGCGACGCCGGTTTGCGCTTGACCGCGCACGCGGGCGAAACGGTCGGGCCGGAGGGCATCTGGGGCGCGCTCAATATCGGAGCCGAGCGCCTGGGCCATGCGCTTTCGGCCATCGACGACCCTGAACTGGTCCACGTCCTCGTGGAACGCCAGATCCCGCTCGAAATCTGCATCAGCTCCAACCTCCGTACCGCGTCGTGCCCGTCGCTCGCCGAGCATCCGGTCCGGTCGTACTTTGATGGGGGCTTGATGGTCACGCTCAACTCCGACGACCCGGCCTTATTCGGAAGCGATCTCGAAGGCGAGTACCGCCTGGCCGCCGGCGCGTTCGAGTTCACGCGCGACCAGCTGCGCGAGCTCGCCGCGAACTCGATCGAGGCGAGTTTTCTCCCGCCGGAGCGCAAGGTGGTCCTTTTGCGGCAGGTCGAAGCCTGCCCCTGAAACTTGCGTTCATTTGCTGAAAACGTTTGCCTTCCGTGTCCGCCGGTCAACCTATCGTGAGAAGATGCCACCGTGGCGAACGCTTCCACTCACAACCCGAACACCCCGGTTGAGCAGGCGCGCCTCGACGCCCTACACTCTTTCCTCATCCTGGACACGCTGCCCGAGCAGAACTACGACGATCTAACGGAGCTCGCCTCCTACATCTGTAATACACCGGTGTCACTGGTCTCGCTGGTCGACGCGGACCGCCAGTGGTTCAAGTCCGCGCATGGGCTCGACCTACGCGAGACGCCGCGCTCGCAAAGTTTTTGCGCCCACACCATCGCAACGCCGCAAATTATGGTCGTCGACGACGCCGCCCAGGATCCGCGGTTCCGCGACAACCCACTCGTCACCGGTGCCCCAAATGTCCGCTTCTACGCGGGCGCCCCCATCCTGGACTCCGCGGGCCACGTGCTCGGGACTCTGTGCGTCATCGATGTCCTGCCCCGGACCCTCGAAGCCCGGCAGCTCGCCGCGCTCGAAGCCCTGGCCCGGCAGGTCACCGTGCTGTTGGAGCAGCGCCGGGCTCTGGCGGACGAGCGCCGGACCGCCGCGCGGCTGACCCTGGCCGCCGAGGCAGCGGAACTCGGACTGTTCTCCTGGGAGGCCGGCGGCCGCTTCACGTGGGAAAACGACCGCATGTACGCGATCTTTGGTCGCAGCCCCGCGCAGCCGCCGCCCGATGCCGCCGGGTTCGTCGCGGAGGTG
>CAXTTW010000038.1:0-12097 GCA_964247255.1 uncultured Acidobacteriaceae bacterium | reverse complement strand
GCCCTCCGCCGCCGCCAGGCAGCGCGTGCCGTTCACCCGGCCGATATAGACGTGGTCGGTCCGGGGCCATGCGCGGACCAGCGGCTTGAGCTCGCCGGGCAGGGCGGCAATGATACCGAGCTCACTCATAGCGGCGGCGCGTACCCGTTTTCTCGAAACCACTCGATCGCCTCCCGAAGCGCGTTGTACACGGGCAGGATGCGGAAGCCGAGTTCCCGCTCCGCCTTTGCCGAGGACGCGAACATGATTTTCTTGCTCAACCGCACGGCTTCCACCGTCGCGCGCGGCTCCCGGCCCCGGATGCGCCCGGTCACCAGCTCGTCGAAAAACGCGAAGGCCGTCGCCACCGCGCGCGGCACCTTTGTTTTCGGCGAAGGCAGCCCGGTGATCGCGGACATTTTGTCCAGAATCTGCTTAAGCGTCAGGTTTTCGCCGCCCAGGATATAGCGCTCGCCAGGCCGGCCTTTCTCAAGCGCGAGCACGTGCGCGCGGGCCACCTCGCCCACGTCCACCAGATTCAACCCCGTGTCGAGGTACGCCGGGAAGTTCCGATTCAGGAAATCCACCACGATCCGGCCTGTCGGCGTCGGTTTGACGTCGTATGCGCCGATGGGCGTCGTCGGGTTCAGTACGATGACTGTCTGCCCCGCCCGGCCCGCCGCGAGCGCGACCTCCTCGGCCATCCACTTCGAACGCTTGTAGTGCCCCACCATGTCGGCCAGCGACACGGGCGTGGTTTCGTCCACGATGGAGCCGTCGGCCCGGAAGCCCATGGTCGCGACGCTCGAGGTGTATACCACGCGGCGTATACCTTCTTCGCGAGCCACTTGCAGCAGGCCGCGCGTGCCCTCCACGTTGCTGCGGTACATGGCGGCCGGGTCGCGCACCCACAAGCGGTAGTCGGCGGCGACATGGACTGCGGCGTCGCAGCCGCGCAGCCCCGCGCGCAGCGACTCGGGCTCGCGCAGGTCGCCTTGTACCTGCTCGGCCGCGAGACCTTCGAGGTTGCGCAGGTCGCTCGTGGGCCGGGTCAGCACCCGCAGCATGACCCCTTGTGCCGCGAGCGCCCGCGCCACATGCGCTCCCACAAACCCCGTTGCTCCTGTAACGAAAACGCGCATTCTGCCCTCGCTGATTGTACCGGGGCGCATCCGACTGGAGAGGAGAACACATATGGATTCGTTCGCGCTGCTGGCCCAGATGGAAGCCAAACCGGGCAAGGAACAGGAAGTGGAGGCTTTCTTGAAAGCGGCCCTGCCGCTCGCGCAGGCCGAGGCGGGCACAACCGTCTGGTACGCGCTTCGGATCGGGCCGTCGACCTTCGGGATCTTCGACACCTTCGCCGCCGAGTCCGGCCGGGAAGCGCACCTCAACGGGGAGATCGCGAAGGCGCTGATGGGCAAGGCGGACGAGCTCCTGGCCGCGCCGCCGACGATCGCGAAGGTCGAGATCCTGGCCACGAAGGCGCCCGGCGCGTAGCGGAATCGCACCGTCCGGCCATGGGCATCAGGGCGATCTCGTACAGAAGAGGTCACCCTTAAAAGCGAGGCGAGGAAGGGATCTGCTTCCACCCCTCGTTCGGGAAAATGCGTACTTCGCTCCATTCAGGACGGCCCTGATCCGGTCAAACATCGCGAGGCGCTTACCGGGAGAAACGGTCTGAAAGGGGGATCAGTCCAGGTTTTCCGGCTCGATCGCGATGCCGGTCTCCCCGGCCGCCTTCTTCTCGTTGTACTTCTTGACCCAGGCTTCGAAGCTCTTGCCCGCCGCGGCGTCGCGGCCGGAAAACTGTAATGCCGCGATCTCGCTATACGGGATCGAGACTTTGGTGCGTTCTTTCGCCGGGATTACGCGCACCGCCGAGGCCTGAAGCGTAGCCCCGACCCGCCGGTCGAAGACATATCCCTCGATCACGCGCCCATCGGTGAGCGTCAAGGTCACGTCGCCCCGGTAGTCAAAGGCCTTTTCGAACGCCACCCGGCGCTCCTCATCGGTCGCGAGCGCGGGAACCCAGCCCTGCAGCTCCTCACGCTCGCGGCCCGCTGCAAGTTCTTCGTCGACTTTCTCGTAAGCGGGCATGGAGCCGTTCTCCTTGGAACTTTCTTGAATCCGCAGCTCTCGAAGGGGCTTTTCCGCCGAGAAAAGCCGCTCCTAACAACGCCTGCGGGCGGCAGCCAAGAGGAGAGTTGCGTTAAACCGCAGTCTTTTCGCGCGCTTCCACCCGCGTCGTGAGCTGGACCAGAGACTGACTCGGCGCATGCGCCGGCTTCCCTGGTTCGTTCAGCAGGTCCAGCGCCCCCCGGTCCTCGTACTTGCTGAACAAGGTCGCCATGGCGGTCTCCGCGAAGCCTTTCCATGACGCAAACGTGTAGTACGCACCTGAAGCCTCGTAGCCCGAGTGCACCATGCAGTTCGCGCACTTCGGGTTGCCGGATTCGGTCCCATACTGGGACCAGTCGGTCGACTCGATCAGCTCTTGGAACGTATCCGCGTAGCCATCCTGGAGCAGGTAGCAGGGCTTTTGCCAGCCGAAGACCGAATACGCGGGCATCCCCCACGGCGTACAGGTGAACTCGCGCTTGCCCATCAGGAACTCCATGTACATGGGCGAGGCGTTGAATTTCCAGGTCTTCTTCCTGTTCGACAGAATGGCCCGGAACAAACGCCGCGAGCGCGCCCGGCCCAGGAAGTGCTTCTGATCCGGCGCTTTCTCGTAGGTGTAGCCCGGCGCGACCATCATGCCCTCGACCCCGACCTCCATCAGCTCGTCGAAGAACGCCCTGACCGAGTTTGGATCGGCTCCGTCGAACAGCGTCGTGTTCGTGGTCACGCGGAAGCCGGCCGCGACCGCCGCCTTGATGCCTTCAAGCGCGACATCGTACCCGCCCTCGCGGCACACGGAGAAGTCGTGGTGCTCGCGCTGCCCGTCCAGGTGGACGGAGAAGGAGAGGTACTTGGACGGCTTGAACAAGTGCAGCTTCTCCTTGAGCAGCAGCGCGTTCGTGCACATATACACGTACTTCTTCCGCGCGACCAGCCCGGCGACGATCTCGTCGATGCGCGGATGCAGCAGCGGCTCGCCGCCGGGGATCGAGACCATCGGCGTCCCTGCTTCCTCGACCGCGTGGAAGCACTCCTCTGGCATGAGCTCCTGCTTGAGGATGTGCGCCGGGTATTGGATTTTGCCGCAACCGGCGCAGGCCAGGTTGCAGCGAAACAGCGGCTCGAGCATGGTGACGAGCGGGAACCGCTTTCGGCCCGCCATGCGCTGCTTCAGGATGTAGGTGGCCACGGTCCAGGCCTGGGATACGGGTACCGCCATGAGTCTCTGCCTCGTTTACTGTCGTTCAATCTGTTGGCTGCGAGCCTGTTCGAGTTCGCGCAGCAACTCTTCGTTGCGGCGGGTCAGGTCCGTGATCTTTACAGCGTCGTAAACCCGTTCGAGGAGCTTAATCGTCCGCTTCTCGACACCGCCGATCCGATCCGCAGTACGTATTTCGACATTGGCCATCTCTTCCCGAAGCAACGCGTTGCTTGTCTCAATCAATTTGCGAAGTTCAGCGTTGCTTATTCGGACTTCCTCTTTCAGGTCCGCCAATCCCTTAACCACCGACTTCAGATCCGGCGCGACGACATCCTGCAGCGCCTCACGCATGTCCCGGACGATCGACCCTGCTTTCTCCACGTTCATCTACTCATCTCCGCGCTCCATGGCTTTCTTATACGTGGTGAGCGCAAGCAGCGGGAAGTACTCCCGGTATTGATGGTAGGCGAGGTAGAACACCCGCGGGAACCCCGTCCCGGTATAGATCGCCTGCCTGGTCGCGCCCTCGCCGGTCGACTCGTCCCAGCCGCCCTCGGGGGTTTGCCGCTCCAAAAGCCAGCGCACTCCCTTGGCCACCGAGTCCGACCGCTTGTCCCCGGCCGCGAGCAGCCCCAGCACCGCCCAGGCCGTCTGTGACGGTGTGCTCGAGCCTACGCCGCGCGTATCCGGCTCGTCGTAGGACCGGCAGCTCTCACCCCATCCGCCGTCCGCGTTCTGCACCATGCGGATCCACTCGGCGGCCTGCTGGATCTCGGGCTCGTGGTTCCACACCCCCATCGACTCCAGCCCGCGCAGGACCAGAAACGTTCCGTACAGGTAGTTCACGCCCCAGCGGCCGAACCACGACCCGTCCGATTCCTGTTCGCTCAGGATGAACCGGATCGCCCGGTCCACTCGCTTGTCCGCCCGGGTGTAGCCGTAGATCGACAGTGTTTCGAGCACCCGCCCCGTGATGTCCACCGTCGGCGGGTCCAGCATTGCGTTGTGATCGGCGAACGGGATGTGCTGGAAAATCATCTTGTCGTTGTCCTTGTCGAACGACGCCCAGCCCCCGTTGCGGCATTGCATGGCGAAGATCCAGTCGAGCGCCCGCCGGCTCACGTCGTACTGGTAGCGCTCGCGCGGGTTGTCGACCTTGTTGAGCGCGAGGAGCACCTGCGCCGTGTCGTCCACGTCCGGGTACCACTCGTTGTTGAACTCGAAGTACCAGCCGCCGGGCTCGGTCCGCTTTACTTTTTCGGCCCAATCGCCCTTGTGCCGAACCTCCTTCGAAAGCATCCAGTCGGCGGCCCGGAGCAGGCGAGGGTCGTTGCGGTCCACACCGGCCTCGCCCAGCGCGAAAACGGCCTGTGCCGTGTCCCACACCGGCGACATGCAAGGCTGCATGCGAAAGGTCGGCTCCGGATAGTCCGGGGTGCCGTTCGGCTCGTCGATGCCCAGCCGTTCAAACTCGTCGAGCGCCCGGATCATCTGCGGATCATCGAGCGAGTAGCCCAGCCAGCGCAGCGCGATCATCGCGTTCAGCATGGCGGGGTAGATCGCCCCGAGCCCGTCCGACATTTCAAGCCGCGCCAGCATCCACTGCTCGGCTTTCTTCAGCGCGACCTTGCGCAGCGGCCGCACGTGGACCCGCTCGAACCAGTGCGTCGCTCGGTCGGCCAGCAGAAAGAAGTTGCGCCAGGAGAACAGCTTCTTGTCCCACCGCAGGTGCAGGTCCGCGTTTTCACGCCCGCCTACGAAGAGCTCGTCGATCCCCTGCTCCGGGGCGATCTTTTTGAACGGCTTTTTCGCGTACGCGATCGAGAGCGGAACGAGGATGGCCCGCGACCAGGCGCTGATCTCGTACACGTTGAAGTAGCACCAGTTCGGGAACAGCACGATTTCGGGCGGCACCGCCGGAACCGCGTCGTAGTCGTACTGGCCCATGAAGCAAAGATAGATTTTGGTGAAAGTGTTGCACTCAACCACGCCGCCATGGGCCAGAATCCACTCTCGCGCCTTCGCGAGGACAGGGTCATCGGCCGACCGGCCCATCAGCTTGCAGGCGAAGTAGCACTTGACCGAGAGCGAGATATTGGAAGGGCCGCCCGGGTAAATGGACCAGCCGCCGTCCTCGTTCTGGTAGCGCAGCAGCTCGGTCAGCGCGCGCTCGAGCCGATACGGCTCGCCGGTACCCAGCAGCATGTGGCCGAAAATATAGTCGGCCTCGAGCATGGCATCGGCTTCAAGCTCGCCGCACCAAAAACCTTCGGGCGCCTGCTTGGCGAAGATGTTCCCGCACGCCCGTCCGATCGCCTCGCGCACCCCAGCCAGGGCGACATCGAGCCGCCCATACCGCAGCTTCGCTTCCCCGGTCTCCTGTTGTGGGTATGCACTCATCGCGTCGTTATAAGACTCAGCTGCTCCGCGTTCGGTTTCAAAACGGGTTAACGGGTCGGCTGCGCCGCGGCGGCCTGGGCGATCTCCGGCGGCAGCCCGAAGCGCACGTTTTCCGGCATCACCTCGACCTCTTCCGCGTCGCCGTAGCCGCGCCCCGCCAGGAAGTCCACCACGCCCTCGACCAGAATCTCCGGCGCGGACGCCCCGGCGGTCACCGCCACCGTCGCGACCCCTTCCAGCCACTCCGGGCGGATGTCTTCCGCTTTGTCGATCAGGTAGCTTTGCGTGCTCAGATTTTGCGAGACCTCGACCAGGCGGTTCGAGTTCGACGAGTTGGTCGAGCCGACCACCAGCACCAAATCGGCCTGGTGCGCCACGTTCTTCACCGCGACCTGCCGGTTCTCGGTCGCGTAGCAGATGTCCTGCGAATGCGGCCCGGCGATCTTCGGGAACTTCTCTTTCAGCGCCTGGATGATGTCCCGCGCCTCGTCGAGCGACAACGTCGTCTGCGTCAGATAGGCCACGCGCTCGGGGTTCGGCACTTGCAGCGCCTGCACCTCCTCGACCGTCGAAACCACCTGCGTCACGTCCGGCGCCTCGCCAAGCGTGCCCTCAATCTCATCGTGGTCGCGGTGGCCGATGAGCACCAGCGAGTAACCCTGCTTAGCGAACTTGATCGCCTCCACATGGACCTTGGTCACCAGCGGGCAGGTCGCGTCGATCACCTTGAGCCGGCGCTGCTTCGAGTTCTCGCGCACCGCCGGCGAGACCCCGTGGGCCGAATAGATCACCCGCGCCCCCTCCGGCACCTCCGCGATGTCGTCCACGAAGATCGCGCCCTTGCCCGCCAGCTCGTTCACCACGAAGCTGTTGTGCACGATCTCCTTGCGGACATAGATCGGCGCGCCAAAGGTTTCAAGCGCGATGTTGACGATGTCGATGGCGCGGACGACCCCCGCGCAAAACCCCCGCGGCTTGAGCAAGAGGACCCGCTTGCTGCCGGCGGGTCGGGTCGAGTTGAGCGAGATCTGGACGGTTGCGGCCATCCCCTGAGTATACCCGCGAAGCTTGAGCGGAGTGGCGAGCGATTGCACAGTGCGCGGTGCAACCCTGCGCCCTTGCCTTGACACTACAGCCGGGCAGTTCACGATTCCGGCGGTCTTTGGAGCGTGGAGCAGCCGAGCAGGTAAGCGCACATCAGCTGCGTCAGTTCCCGTTCCATCGCGTGCATCGTGTCCTGGCTCGGCCCGGCGGCCACCACGTCGCGGCTGATTCCGGCCATTGCGCTGAACAGCATCTCCGCCGCCCGGGCGGGTTCAGGAACCGTGCGGTCCGAAGCCGTTGCGATTGTCTCCGCAAGCACCGCCGCCGTTCGGGTGCGCATCCGGCGGCAGCCGTCGACGCTGCCCGCCGCCGCGTAGAGCGCAATGCTCGCCTCCGCATCCCTGAATTTGCTTTGCACAAATGCCGAAGCCAAAGCCTCAGCCATCGCCGCGAGACCGGCTCCGCGCGCCGCCACACAAGCTTTCGCAAACTCCCGCTCGAAAGACTCAAGATGCCGGATGACCAGAACTTGCAGCAGCGAGGCCTTGTTCGGGAAATACTGGTACAGCGTTCCCACCGAGACCCCGGCCCGCGCCGCCACCCGCTTGGTCGTGATCTTCGCGAGACCCTCCTTCCGCAAAACCTGAACCGTCGCTTCCAGGATCGCGTCCACGCTGGCCTGCGCACGCGCCTGGACCGGTATCTTTCTTGGACTTGTCTCCGCTTCTGCTGCCCTCATTGAATGCGACCCTCGAAGTTCGACCCTCGTTCATCGAATCATCCAGCAGTTTAGGGGGGAACTCAAGAGATGGCAGCGAACAAACTCGGCGGTACCTTTGCATTCTCAAGCTCGTCCACCACCGTGCACCGGCTCGGTTACGGCGCGATGCAGCTTGCCGGCCCGAATGCCTTCGGAGCTCCCAACGACGAGGGGGCAGCAGTCGAAGTTCTGCGAGCCGCCGTGGAGGCAGGCGTCGACCACATCGACACCAGCGACGTCTACGGCCCGCACATCACGAACCGAATCATCGCGAAAGCCCTCCATCCCTACCCGGAAAACCTTATCATCGCGACAAAAGTCGGCGCGCGGCGCGGCGAGGACGGCTCCTGGATTCCGGACCTCAGCCCGTCCAGCATCCGCTCCTCGGTCGAGGACAATCTCCGTAATCTCCGGCTCGACACGCTTCAGCTCGTCCACCTTCGCGTGGGCGGCTTGGTCGCACCTTCCGAAGGCTCCATCGCCGAACCGCTCTCCGCGCTCGCGTCCATGCAGCGCGAGGGTCTCGTCCGGCACATCGGCCTGAGCAACATCTCACCCCGGCAGTACGAGGAAAGCCGGCGGATCGCCGAGATCGCCTGCGTCCAGAACCACTACAACATCGCCCATCGCGAGGACGACGCCTTCCTCGACCGGCTCGAGGCCGAGGGCGTGGCCTACGTTCCATTCTTTCCTCTGGGAGGCTTTTCGCCCATACAATCTTCCGTGTTGGACCGTGCCGCCGCTTCGCTGAATCGAACGCCCCTTGCGGTCGCCTTGGCGTGGTTGCTCCAGCGCGCCTCAAACATCCTGCTGATCCCGGGTACCTCGAACCCGGCACACCTGCGCGAAAACATCGAAGCCGCTTCGCTCACGCTGTCTGCACAAACCATGGCTGCGCTTGACGCGATTGGGCAGACCGGGCAGTAAGTATCAAGAGCAAGCCTCATCGCTTGCCGACAGCACACCCGATAGCGATGCAGCCTTGAACGATCCTCAAGGTGCGTCAGGGCAACTCTGTCTTCAACACGACTGAACGTGCCGACTCATAAAAAGCAGCCTGCGCGGCCCCGGCGAGCTGGGTTCGCCGCGCTTGCTCGACGAAGGTTTGTGCCATCGCCCGCATCTGCGGAGACGGTGACTCAGTTGAGCAGACAAGTTGTAGTGCCAGGTCGGCACGAGAGTAAGTGAGAAAAGGGCAAGTCCGGTAGGACGATGTACCTGATGGCAGTCTCCAGGGCAACTGGAAGAAGCGGGCGGTATAAAGCTCATCGGCGCATTTCTCCAAAGCATGAGCCGCACGCTACCGGCTCGCCGCCAGCATCTGCTCCGCGTGCCTCCGGCTCGTCTCCGTCACCGTCGCCCCGGAGATCATCCTCGCCAGCTCCTCCGCGCGCTCCTCCTGCCCGATCAGCCGCACGCTTGTCGCCGTCCGGGCAGCTTTCTCGCGCTTTTCGATTAAAAAGTGCTGGTCGGCGAACGCCGCGATCTGCGGCAGGTGGGTCACGCACAGCACCTGCTGGGTCCGCGACAGCGCCTTGAGCTTTTGCCCTACCGCTTCCGCCGCGCGCCCGCCGATGCCGATGTCGATCTCATCGAAGACCAGCGTGCGCGGGGCTTGCGTCTTGCGCCGTCCCCGCGCCTGCGCCCCCTCCTCCACGCTCACTTTCAGCGCCAGCAGAACCCGCGACATCTCGCCGCCCGAGGCCACCTCATCGAGCGGCTTCATCGGCTCGCCCGCGTTGGTCGCGATCCGGCACTCCACCATGTCCCAGCCGTGCGCGGCCCAGCCGCCCTGCTCCTTGCGCGCAGCCACCGTCACCTCGAACCGGACCCGCATCGCCAGATCGTTGATCTGCCGCTCCGCCAGTTTGCCCAGCTTGGCCCCGGCCTCCACGCGCTGGACCGACAACGCCTCGGCTGCCGCGCGATAGCCTGCCTCCGCGCCGGCGAGCTCCACCTTCAGCGCCTTCACGATCTCGTCCCGGTTCTCGATCTCCGCGATCTTCGCCGCGACCTGTTCGCCATACGCGAGCACCTCGGCCAATGTCGGGCCGTACTTGCGCTTCAACCGGTCCAGCGCCGCCAGGCGGTCCTCAATCTCCTCCAGCCGGTCCGGCGAGCTCTGGATCGACTCCGCGTAATCCCGCACCGTAGCCGAAACATCCCCGACCGCCGCCCGCGCCTCCACCAGCTGTGAAACCTGCTCGGCAAACCGCTCGTCGTACCGCGCCAGCTCCTCCACCTGCTTAAGCGCCGCCGCGAGCGCCGCCTCCGCCGAGGCCGAGCCCTCATAGAGGAGCTCGTGAGCGCTCATCGAGGCGGCCATCAGCTTCTCTGAGTTGGCCAGCACCCGGCGCTCGGCTTCGAGCCCCGCGTCCTCCTCCGGCAGCGGCGCGACCGAGCGGATTTCCTTATCCTGAAAGCTCCACAGATCGAGCGCCCGCAAACGGTCCTGCTCTTCCTGCTCCAGCGCCCTCAGTCGGGCCTGCACGGCGCGCCACTGCCGGTGCGCCGCGCCAACCGCCTCGGTGGAAAGCCCGGCGAACCGATCCAGAAGCCCGCGCTGCTGCGCTTCGTCGAAGTCGCCGCCCGTTTCCGTCTGCGCGTGCACCAAAGCCAGTTCCGGTGCGAGCTGCCGCAGAACCCCCACGGTCGCCGGCTGGTTATTGACGAACACGCGTCCCTTGCCGGTGGCCAGAACCTCCCGGCGCAGGATCACCTCCGCGCCTTGAGGGTCCAGCCCATTCTCTTCAAGGATCGACTCCGCGCCCGGTGTCCCGTCGAACACGCAGGCCACCACCGCCTTGTCCGCGCCGTGCCGCACGATGTCGCTCGATGCTTTCTGCCCCATCAGCAGTGCCAGCGCGTCCACCAGGATCGACTTGCCCGCGCCTGTTTCCCCGGTCAGGAGGTTCAGTCCCGGTCCGAAGGTGGCGATCGCGTGGTCGATCACGGCGTAGTTTTCCGCGCGCAGCTCCAGCAGCATGGGAGTGAGCATAGCAGTCTTCGCGCGCTGTTCGCCCCTGCCTTCGGTAATGTTCGCGCCGTTTTCCTGTTTCGGAACCAGCACGCCCGCCGTTCCCATTCCGGCACTCCCGGCGTGGAAACGCGCCCGCGCCAGAACCCACCTATGTCCGGAATGCGTTACCGTTAGTTCTGAGCAAACCGCATGACCCTCCTCCTCACCCTGTCTCTCCTCTTGCAAGCTGATGCCGACCCCTCCGCCGCCTCGCCGCCGGTCGAGCACGGCGGATCCGCCCTCGTTTCTCTGCTCGCCAACTCCGGCCCGGTCGCTCTCGCCGTACTGGGGCTGCTGCTGCTGGCCAGCCTGTATTCCTGGGCCATCATCTTCGGCAAGCTCGGCACGTTCAAGCGCGCCCGCTCGCAAAGCACCCGCTTCCTGCGCGCCTTCCGCAAGGCCCAGCGCCTCCAGGAGATCGCCACCGTCAGCGAGCAGTTCAAGCCCTCGCCGCTGGTGCTGGTCTTCGACGAGGTCTACGAAACCTACCGCCGCCAGACCGGCGGGGGCGGCCCCCCGCGCAACATCACCGCGCTCGAGCGCTCCGCGCAAACCGCCTCGTCGGAGTCGCTGACCACGCTTGAAACCCGTCTCACCTGGCTCGCGACCATTGGGGCCATCTCGCCGTTTATCGGCCTGTTCGGCACCGTTATCGGCATTGTCGACGCCTTCCACGGGCTGGGCACCGCCGGCGCGGCGACCCTGCGCGCGGTTGCGCCCGGCGTGTCGGAGGCCCTGATCACCACCGCCGCCGGTCTGCTCGTTGCGATCCCGGCTGTGGTCGCCTACAACCAGTTCACCGCGCGCTGCCGCGAGTTCGGCGCGCGCAACGACGACTTCGCTCGCGAGCTGCTCAACTCGCTCGAGGAAGTTCCGGCAGGGGAGCCCGTCCGTGGCGTTCACAACTAGGCAGGGCCACACCCAGACCGCGCTCGCGGAGATCAACATCACGCCTCTGGTCGACGTGGTTCTAGTCCTGCTGGTCATCTTCATGCTCACCGCGCCGGTGCTCCAGTCCGGCATCGAAGTCGCGGTGCCCAAAACCAAGACCGTTCGCGAGGTGACCCAGCAGCGCGCCGTGGTCACCATCGATCGCAAGCAAAATGTCTTCCTCGGCGACCTGCCTGTGAACCTCGCCGACCTGCCCGCCAAGCTCCGCAGCCCCGGCCCCAACGACGCCGGGAATGCAAACAAAGTCATTTATCTGCGCGCGGACGAGAAAGTCCCTTTCGGCGCGTTCGCGTCCGTGATGGACGCGGTCAAACAAGCGGGCATTACGAACATCAGCATCGTCACACAGCCGTTGCAGGCAAAGTAGCCGAGGCGCGAGACTGTTTAGAGATACAGATGGCCATCCAAGCCCGCCAACTCGACCCCGAGCCGCTCGGCCGCCCGGCTTTCGGTTCCCTGCTGCTGCACGCCGCCGTTTTCGGCTCATTCGCGCTGCTGGCCGTTCTGCACATCCATGGCAAGGCGTGGGGCGACCGCTCGGACACACAAGGCGCCATCCAGGCCACCATGGTCGCCTCGGCCCCATCGATTCCCATCCCCACCGAGCAGACCCCCACCA
>CAXTTW010000037.1:0-12123 GCA_964247255.1 uncultured Acidobacteriaceae bacterium | reverse complement strand
ACCACCGGCACCTGCAAGGTGCGCAGGGTGCGCAGCAGCTCGCGGGTGTGCGGCTGCGAGGAGGCGAGGATGAGCCCGTCGATGCGCTGGGCCAGCAGGCGCTCCAGGCCGGCCAGGATCAGCTCGTTGCGGTCGTGCGAGGCCAGCACGACGAGCAGCGCGCCGCGCTCGCGAGCCACCGTCTCCACCGCCTCCGCGCACTGCGCGAAAAACATATCGGAGATTGAAGGCACCAGCATCCCGACCATGCCCGAGGATGCGCCTTTGAGCCCCTGCGCCAGCTTGTTTGGTTTGTAGTTGAGCTCCCGAACCACGGCCAGGATGCGCTCCATCTTCGCCGGGCTCACGTTGCGT
The DNA here is from genome assembly GCA_964247255.1 of uncultured Acidobacteriaceae bacterium. Lineage (GTDB taxonomy): Bacteria > Acidobacteriota > Terriglobia > Terriglobales > Acidobacteriaceae > EB88. The sequence goes on along the minus strand of CAXTTW010000037.1, from coordinate 11,769 downwards.
CCGCCGTTTAGCGCGCGCGAGGCCGTAGCGTTGCCCACACCCGCGCGCTGCGCGACATCGGACAGCTTGGGAATGGGCAGGGGATCGGTGGTCATTCTGGCGTGGATTCCGTTCCGGCTCCGCAGTTTGCGGGCCCTCGTTTCCGAGCGTACACAGGTGTGGGATGCTTCGGGAATACGTTTGTGTCAAAACAGCGATAGCAGTTTCCTCGAAACGGATCGCGAACGGGAACGCAGAAGCGCCCGGGTTCGGTAGTCTTAGAACTACAAACCCAATGGTGACCAACGGCAAGCAAAAGGAACTCCTGCGCGCGCTCGAAAGCAACTGGCAGACCGAGATGAGCGGCTTCCACACGTATAAAACCCTCGCCGAGCGCGAAGGCGATCCGACGCGTCGCAGTGCGCTTCTGGAACTCGCGGACTCCGAGCAGCGGCACGCGGCTATGTGGGCGGGGCGCATCGAGGCGCTCAGCGGAACCAAGCCCGCTTACCGGGGCTCGCCGACGGGCGAGGCCAACGACCTGAGCACCCGCATCGGCGGCGACGCGCTCGCGCTGCGTCGGCTCGAACTCGACGAAAGCCGCGACATCGCCCACTACGGCAGGCAGCTGCGCCAGCTCGGGGACGGAGAAAGCATCGCGATTCTGGAAGAGGTGATCCGCGACGAGCAGGAACACTACCGTACGCTGGGCAGCCTCATCCGCAACCGCCCGCAGAGGGGGCAGGCCGGCGGGAAGTCCAGCACGGAGCAGGCACAAACCGCTTTAGACGAGCTGATCGCGGCGCGCGAAAAAGGCCGCCCGCGCACGGCCAGCTGGATCGGCGATGCCATTTACGGCGTCAACGACGGGCTGGGCTCGATCTTCGGTATCGTGTCCGGCGTGTCCGGCGCGACCACGGGCAATAGCCGTTTCGTGCTGATCGCGGGGCTGGCCGGCATGGTCGCGAGCGCGCTTTCGATGGGTTCCGGCGCGTACCTTGCCGCGAAGAGTGAGCGCGAAATCTACGAGGCCGAGTACGCCCGCGAAGAGGAGGCCGTCCACTCGAACGAAAGTGAGGCGCGCGAGCTGCTGTCGTTGACTTACCAGGTGCGCGGTCTGACGCCGGAAGACGCGGACCGCTTTGTCGAACATATCGCTCAAGACAAGCAGCAGCTGGTACGCGCGCTGGCACGCGAGCGGCTTGACACCTCCGAGGAAGGGCTAAGCCGGCCCTGGGTTTCCGCCAGCTCCGGCGCTTTGTCGACCGCGGTTGGGGCGTTCGTTCCTATCGTGCCGTTCTTTTTCATGTCCGGCGTCAGTGCCGTGATTGTGGCAGCCGTGATCTCGCTGGTCGCGCACTTCGCCGTGGGCGCGGCCAAGTCGCTCATCACGATCCGGTCATGGTGGAGCAGCGGTTGGGAGATGACGCTGGTCGGCGCGGTCGAAGGCGCCGTAACCTATGCGATCGGAATCGCGCTCGGGCACCTTGGCGGGGCTTAGTGCCGCGCCTCGCTTCACCGCGGGGCTGCGCGAAGCCGAGGAGTTGGGCTTAGCTCGCGTTACGTCAACACGGGCAAACGCACACTTTGCGTCCCGCCCTTTTCTGTGCCACTCTTAACTAAGTCGCTTGCTCCGCAGGCTCCCACACTAAAGGCAGACACTCACCGATGTCCTATCCCAGAGTCATAGCCCTGCTCGACGCACAGTTGGAGCGCCTCCGTACCGCGCGCGCCATTCTCACCGCGAGCCCGGAAGAGATCCATAAAGCCGACGAGGCCGTCGCGCAAGTTCGAGTCGAGGAGAGCGCTGGCCCGGCCGCGCAGGAAAAGCCTGTTCCCGAACCGCGACGTGTCGCGCCGAAGCAGCGCCGGGAGCGCCGCGTGGTACCACGTCGAAAAAAAGCTCCGGAAGAGTCGGCCCTGGGCAAGGCGATTCCGCCCGCGCCGGTGTATGTGTCGGCAGGCGCGCTCAAGTCGGCCCGCGCGGAAAAAGACGGCGCGGCCGAGGCTCTGGCGCAAAAGGGAGAAGCGCTGACCCCGGAGATGCTGTCGCGCCGATGGCTGTCTCCGAACTCGTAGCACGAAGCGAGGCAGTTTCAACAGGTCTGCCGGCCGACCGGTGAGATTGGAAGTAAGTTGGGCAGAGACTGGCTTTAGTTTCGGGAGTGCGGGAATCTGAGATCCCGGCCCTCCCGTCCTCATTCGATTTCCATCAAGCGAGATCTCTAGACAATCTGATTGTCCTGATTTAAATACGCTTTTGCTGACTGGTGCTTGTACAAACAATCCGCTATGACCCGGGCTTCATTCTGGGTCATCGCAGATATGCCAATGCAAGCACAAGCCAAGCAGATTGCCTGCATCACGAAGCGCAACATAGTTCATTCGCCCCGCGCGTATTCGATGCCGAGCGTGGAACAGTCGAGAGTCCTCGGCGGCTTAACTTTCGCGCGCGCCCGGCAAGCGTTCTTACTGAGCTTCTTTTTGCGCGGCCCAGCGCTTCTTCTGTGCTTCCGCGATGCGCTTGCGCGCCTCGGGGCTAAGTACGCGCTTGGTTCCGGCGGGCCGGCCCACACGCTTTTTCCCGTTGGACGGCGGGCGCCCGGGTCCGCGCGGCGCTTCGTTGACTACTTCGTCTTCGCCGCCCAGTATGTCTCTTGCTTGTTGCAGCCGGGCGATTTCTTTGTCGATTGCCGCGAGTACGTCTTTATTTGCCATGATTATCAGCTTACCCCAGATATTCACCTTTTGGGACGCAATCTGTGGGAAAAGAGTTACCTAACGAACGATGTAGATTGCCGCACACCCGCCGAATTGCCGGCATCCGCCTACTTATATGCTTCCATGCGGAACGCGGAGTCTTCCGCTTGCGCCGCGAACCCCGGCCGGAGTTATGATGGTTCGGCGCTCCGCTCGCTCTAAGAGGGCGCGTCCAAGCGCGCGTGAGACCGCGAAGCCTCCCCCACTCTCAGGAGCCAGACCTATGCCGACCCCCAACCGCCGCGCTCTTCTCCTCACCGTCACGATCGCTCTCATCGCCATGCCGGCCGCCCGCGCGCAGTTTAATGCATCCATCCAGGGCACGGTCACGGACCCCCAAGGCGCGGTCATCCCCGACGCCGAAATCACCCTGACCAACACCGAAACCAACATCAAGGTGGTTCGTAAAAGCTCCGGCGGCGGCGTATACACCTTCAACCAGCTCTCACCCAGCACCTACAAGATTGAGGTTAGGGCGAAGGGCTTCGAAAGCAAGCAGCTCGACCAGGTCCGCGTGACGCCGGAGCAGGCCAACTCCATCAACATCGCGCTCACCCCCGGTGCCGAAACCACCAACGTGACCGTGAATGCGTCGGAAGCTACCGCGCTCGATACAGAGACCGCCAGCGTAAGCGGCACCATCACCGCGAACCAAATCCAGCACCTGCCCTCTTATGGGCGAGACGTCTTCCAGCTCGCGCAGCTGGCCCCCGGCTCTTTCGGCGACGGCGCGCAGGCCTCGGGAGGCGGCTCGTTCTCGCTGCCCAGCTCCAACCGGCAAGGCTCCGGGTCCACCCAGGGCATCTTCGCCACCGAGAACGCCCCGCAAATCTCCGGCAACGGCGGGCAAAACCAAAATAACGGCATCTCCATTAACGGGATCAGCACGGTCAGCGCGGTGTGGGGCGGGGCCTCAGTCATCACGCCGAGCGAGGACTCCGTCAAGGACGTCCACATCGTCTCCAACGGCTATGACGCTTCGCTGGGGCGCTTCTCGGCCGCGCAGCTCGAGGTCGTCACGCAGAACGGCACCAACCAGGTCCATGGCAGCGCATTCTTCAAGCTCGACCGGCCGGGCCTGAATGCCTTCCAGCGCTTCAACACGCCGCGATCGTTCGGCGGCGGCACAGCCCGTGAGCGCGGCGTAAACCGCAACGAGAGCCGCTTCAACCAGTTCGGCGGGTCCATCGGCGGCCCGTTCTGGCGCGACCACGTCTTTGGCTTCTTCGCCTACGAAGGGCTGCGCAACGCCTCCAGCTCCTTCGCTCAGGGCTGGTTCGAGTCCTCCGCCTTCGCGGGGCAGGCCGCGCAGGGCACCATCGCGTCGCAGTTCCTCGGCTTTCCCGGCGAGGCGCCCGCATCGGTCGCGAACCTGCAGCAAACCTGCGCGTCCATCAGCCTGACCGAAGGCGTCAATTGCCGGACCGTCGCGGGCGGGCTTAACCTGGGCACCCCCCGCGCGGGCTCGCGCCTCGGCTCGCTCGACCCCACTTGGGTCAGCACGCAGAACCCCGGCGTCGGCAACGGCCTCGGCACCGCCCCGACCATCTCCTTCCTCAACACGCTCAACCCCAACAGCGTCTCGCAGGCGCAATACAACGGGCGGCTCGACTTCAACGTGAGCAGCAACGACCTAGTCAACTTTTCCGTCTACTGGGTTCCGCAAACCTCCAACTACTACAACGGACCGGTACGCGCGGCCAACCTGTGGAACCACAACCAGGTCAACGACGCGTACACCCTTATCTGGGACCACACGTTCTCGCCGACCATCGTGAACGAGGCACGCGCCAACCTTGCCGGCTTCCGGTGGAACGAGATCACCAGCAACCCGCAAGCCCCCTTCGGCCTGCCCTCTGCCTTCATCGACAATCTGGGGACCGAGCCCACCAGCGGAACCCTCAGCTCCATCAACGGAAACGGCTTCGGGCCGCCGGGACCGTCAGACCTCAACCAGCACACCTACGGCTACTCCGACACGCTGACCAAGGTTCTCAACCGGCAAACGCTCAAGATCGGCGGCGAGGTCACGCGGCTCTACTACCTCAACAACCCGACCTACAACGCGCGGCCGTCGTTCTACTTCCACAACCTTTGGGACTTCCTGAACGACGCCCCCTACCGCGAGACCGGCACCTTCTCCCCGCTCACCGGCGCGGTCTCGGTCAACCGGCAGGATATTCGCTCTACCTTATACGGTGCATTTGTCCAGGATGACTGGAAGGTGAAGCCGAATCTCACGCTCAACCTCGGCATCCGCTACAACTACTTCGGGCCTATCTCGTCAAAGCAGAACAACCTTGCCGTTTTTCAGCAGGGCGCCGGCGCCGCGGCGCTCACCGGCGGCTCGATCCGGGTAGGCGGCAACCTATACGATCCGCAGGTGCTCAACTTCGCCCCGCAGCTCGGCTTTGCCTGGAGCCCGGCGGCGCAGCAGGGGCGGTTGGTTCTCCGCGGCGGCTACGGCCTCTCCTTCAACCAGGAAGAGATTGCCATCCAGGGCAACGGCGCGAGCAATCCGCCGTTGATCGCGAACGCGCAGTTCGGCAACTCGACCGCCGCCGCGATCAACCCGAACATTCTGTACGCCACCTCGAGCAGTCCCACATCCTTTTACGGCTACCCGAATAACCTGGCCGCGATCTCGACCTTCGGGACCAACAACCTTCCCACGACCGGCTCGGTCAACGTCGCGGCTTTTCCGGGTCGCCTGCCCACCAACTACACCTACCATTACTCGTTCGACACGCAGTTCCAGTTCGTCAAGGAGTGGGTCGCCACCATTGGGTACCAGGGCAGCGTTTCCCGGCACCTGCTCCGCGAGTACAACGAGAACGTGACCGCGATCGCCGCGGGCATCCCGGTCAATCCGACGCTCCAGACCGTGAGCTTCTACGGCAATGACAATAATTCGAACTACAACGCACTGGTAACTACTCTGCGTCATAACTTCGCCCGGCAGTTCCAGGCCGAGGCGCAGTACACCTGGTCCAAGAGCATGGACGAGGGTTCGCAGCCCTTCTACCAGGACCCTTACCCCTACAACAACCGGCTCGCCTATGGGCGGTCCGACTACAACGTCGCGAACGCCTTCAAGGTCTTTGGCGTGTATGAGCCGGTTTTCTTCGCCGGCCGCCACGGGCTGCTCGAGAAGACACTCGGCGGCTGGGCGATCTCGGGCATCCTCAACATCCACTCCGGCTTTCCGTGGACCCCGGTCTACACGGAAACGGGCAACGGCGTGTACTACGCCAACTCCGGGTACAACGTCCTGCGGCCGGCGGCCTATCTGGGCGGGGCAGGGCACGACACGAGCAATGCCGCCTTTCTCTCCGGCCCGCAGAACCCCAACGCCCCGGTCAACGTGAATTACACCAAAGGCTCGCTCGCTTACTTCACAATTCCCAATGTCACGCCCGGCCCGCAGTTCCCCGCGGTCGGTACTTTGCCGCAGGCACCGGGGGTGCAGCGCAACTTCCTTAACGGCCCCAACTACATCGACGCCGACATGACCCTGTCCAAGGCATTCGGGCTGCCCGCGAACAAGGTCCTGGGCGAGCGCGCCCAGTTTGAAGTACGGGCGAACGCGTACAACATCTACAACCGGCTGAACCTGGCGGGGGTGGGCTCATCGAGCGGCGGGTCCATCAGCGACAGCATCGGTACCCGCAACGCCGACGGAACGCTTAACCCGAACCCGTCGTTCGGGCAAACGACGAGCGCGCTCGGTTCAAGGACGGTCGAAGTGCAGGGGCGGTTCTCGTTCTGACAGACGGCTCTCTTAGACCCGGGGCAACTTACCGCCCCGGGTCGCTCAGCTTGATGGTCTTGCCCGTCTTCGCCGACTCCCGCGCGGCATCCAGGATCCGCATGACCGTGATGTTCGTGTCGAGCGAGTTCAGGTCGCCCTTCGGGGTGACTTCCCCGCGCAGCACCGCGGACAGGTAGTGGAGCGGCGTATCGTTCGGCGGGGTGAGCGGGGGCGCGGTCTCCGCGTGCTCGGTCTTCTCCTGCGGCAGGCGGATGCGCAGCCCGTCCAGCGCGACCGTGTCCACATAGCCCTTGGCCCCGTATACCTCCATGTCCTTGCGCTGGAACGGCCAGTTCCACGAGCCCTGGATGATGGCCTGCGCGTGCGGATAAGTGAGGATGATCGTGCCTTCGTCGTCCACCTTGGGGTACACATCCGGCTTGATCTGCTGCGTGATCCCCGTTACAGTCAGCGGCGCTTCGCCGTGCATCAGCCAGGTCGCCAGGTCCACCCCATAGCAGCCGAAGTCGAACAGCGCGCCGGCCCCATTGCCCACCGGGTCGGTAAGCCAGTTCGCGAACTCCGGCCCTACGCCGATCTCCTTGGGCCCGTTATGCCCGTCGTGCACCACCAGTTTGCGCAGGTCGCCGATCTGCCCGGCCCACAGCATCTTCGCGGCGGCGGTGTTGGAGGCGTACCAGGTGGTCTCGTAATTAACCAGCACCGGGACGTTGTACTGCTGCGAGGTTTTCTGAATGGCGAGCGCGTCCTTCAGATTCGTCGCCAGAGGCTTTTCGACCATGGACCCGATGTGCTTCTTCGCCGCCTCCTCGATGGCCGCGCGGTGGTCCACGATGGAGGTATAGACCAGCACAGCCTGCGGCTCCGTGTGCGCGAGCATCTCCGCCTCGGATGGGTAGAACATTGACGGCGCGAGGTGGTACCTGGTGCTGTAGCGCTCGCGCAAGGCCGCATCGGGCTCGGAAACGCCGACCAGCTGGATCTCCGGGTGCTTCGAGAGCTCGTTGAACCAGCCCAGCACGTGTCCGTGGACCAGGCCCACGATCGCGACTTTCAAGGGGGCTTGCGCGTGCGCGGAGGCTGCGCCGAACAGGGCGAGGAGCGGGGCGAGAAGACGGGTTTTCGTCATACGAGCCATGGTAGCTCTAAAGCCGCTCGTCTAGGGGGCCGGAATCCGCCGCTCCGAGGTAAATGTCGACGCGGGCAGCCCCGCGCCGTTGAGAAGGTTGGCCTCGACCGGCGCGTTCGCCCACGCATAGCGCACAGACTCCGGGGTGCCGAGGCCGTCGGCGCGGACGAGCACCGTCTCGCCCTCGACGGTCGCTGTCGCCGGGTGAAAGCGGTGGTCGGCCCCGGCGAGCTCGAACCCGTGTAGCGGGCCGTTTTTCGCCGTGAGCCCGGCCGCATGGGTGAAGTAGACCCGGAGCGCATCGCCGTCGGGCACGGCTTCCCGGAACAACGGCCCGCTCCACTCGACCGGTTCCCCGTACGCAACAGCCCGCGCGGCCAGCGCCAGCCGTGCCCCTACTGTTTGCTTGTCCGCAGGGTGGACGTTGTCTGCCTCGCCCACGTCGAGCGTGACCGCCATCGCGGTGCCGGCCAGTTTGAGCGCCCGGCGCTGCGCCTCGCGGATCGTGCCCCAGCTCTCCTCCGGAGTCGAAGTAAAGCTCGAAATCTGCGCGAACAGGAAAGGGAAGTCGCCCTGGCCCCAGCGCGCGCGCCAGTCGGTGATCAGCGCCGGGAAGAGCCGCTCATAGAGCGCGGCCCGCTCTCGGCCGCTGTCCGTCTCGCCCTGATACCAGACCACGCCGCGCACGGTGTACGGCAGCACAGGTGCCACCATGCCGTTGAACAAGCCGCCCGGCGCGTACGAGACCGGGTCCGGGTGCCAGGGATGCTTCGGCGCGGGTTTGCCTTCCGCGCGGGCCGCCTCATCCTCGCGCTTCTCTGCCGCAGCCAGCGCCGGCACGTCCTCCTGCTGCTCCGCCATGCGCGCCCAGGGGGCGAAGGCCTGAATCAGTCCGGGGTCCCCGCTCAGCCCATCCAGGCTGATCCAGGACGAGGCCGGCGTGCCGCCCCAGGTTGCATCGATCAGCCCTACTGGTACATGCTGGTCGCGCTCCACCCCGCGCCCGAAGAAGTAGGCGACTGCGGAGAACTCCGCCGCGGTTTCCGGCGTACACAGCGTCCAGTGCGCATTCACGTCGCGCTGCTCGTACTGTGAGCTCGTATGCGGGATTCGCAGCAAGCGGAGACGCGGCTCGGTAGCCGCCGCGATCTCCGCCGCGCCGTTTTTCAGCACCGCCGAGCCGGGAAAACCCCGCAGGGGCATCTCCATGTTCGACTGCCCGGAGGCGAACCACACGTCGCCCACCAGCAGGTCTTCGAGCGTGACTGTGTTCGAGCCCCGCACGGTGAGCGTGTACGGCCCACCCGCCGGCTCCGGCCGCAGCGCGACGCTCCACTGGCCCAGCACATCGGCTGCCGTGCCCGCCTCTTGCGCGTGGAACCGCACCGCGATGGCTTCGCCTGGCGCGGCTGTGCCCCAGATGCGGATCGGCCGGTCCCTCTGGAGCACAGCGTGGCTGCTGAGCACATTCGGCAGGGCGACCTCGGCCCGCGCAGTCGCGGCGATCAGGGTAAGGAGAAGCAGCCAAGCCCTCACTTGCGGGCACCCATGGGTACGGTGCGCACAATGCGCCCACCCTCTTCGACCACGTACAGCGCGTTCGCCTTCAGGTCCTTGAGCGTGTCCCTGGCCCCGCTCGGCCAGCGAATCTCGACAAGGTCCGCCTTTGCTGCGGAGCCCAGCCCGAAGTGGATCCGCAGGTCGCTTTGCGAGTAATAGCTGCCTCCCGAGCGCACCTCCTCAATCTGCCGCAAGGGCTTCTCCGGGGCTGTTTCCGAACCCGTCCGTGCCGTCACCGCGATCCGCGCGCCGATGCCCGTCCGGTTGCTCTTCCTGCCCACCAGCCTGATCTTGATCCAGCTGCGCGGCACAGTCACGTCGCACCGCAGCAGCTGCGGCGGTGCGTTTACGCAGTTCACGATCGCATCCACGTCGCCGTCGTTGTCGTAGTCCCCGAAGGCGCAGCCGCGGGCCGGCGCGGGGGCCAGGATACCCGGGCCGGCCGCGCCCGTCGCGTCCTCGAACTGCCCATTGCGGAGATTGCGGTAGAGGTACTTGTGCTCCGCATAGGGCGCGTCCAGCTTCGCCGCGTCCACCTCCGGGTACACGTGGCCGTTCGCGACCAGGATGTCGAGCCACCCGTCGTTGTCGGCGTCCAGAAAACCCACGCCCCAGCCCAGGTAGCGCGTGTTGATGCCAAGCCCGGACGCATAAGTCTGGTCCTCGAACGAGCCGCCGCCCAGGTTCCGGTAAAGTGAATCCGTATCCCCGGCGAAGTTGGTTTTCACCAAGTCCAGCAGGCCGTCCCGGTTGAAGTCCCCCGCCGCCGCGCCCATACCGGCCTGCGGCTTGCCGTCCGGCGACAAAGCCACCCCCGCCTCGATGCCCCCGTCCTTGAAGGTGCCGTCCTTCTGGTTCACATACAGGCTGGACGCAGTCGAATCGTTCGCGACATAAATATCCGGCCAGCCGTCGTCGTCGAAGTCCGCCACCAATACCGACAACCCATAACTGCCGAGCGTGTCCTCGATACCGGCTTTTTTCGAAATGTCGGTAAACGTCCCGTCGCCGTTGTTGCGGTACAGGATGTTCTTGCCGCCTTCGAGCCCCGGCGGCCCACAGGCTACCGGCAAGCCTTTGTAGGCGCAGCCCGCCGCTTCCGGGACCGGCGCGGTCTTCAGGTCGAAGTCGATGTAATTCGCCACGAACAGGTCAAGGTTGCCGTCCCGGTCGTAGTCCACGAACGCGCAGCCTGAGTTCCAGCGAGTCTTTTTCTGCAGCAGCCCGGCTTTCGCGGTTACATCGGTAAAGGTTCCATCACCGTGGTTCTTGTACAGGATCGGCTGCCCGTAGTAAGTCACGAACAAATCGTCGAGCCCGTCGTTGTCGTAGTCCCCCACACAGCAGCCCTGCGCCCAGCCCGAGCGGGTCATCCCGCTTTTCGCGGTGATGTCGGTGAAGGTGCCGTCGCGGTTGTTCTTGAACAAACGGCTTACCGGCTCCTGCCCTTTCGGGAAGCCTTCGAGCCGCGTCCCATTAACAAGAAAGATGTCGAGCCAGTCGTCGTGGTCGAAGTCATAGAAAGCCACACCGCAGCCGGTCGTTTCGAGCAGATAGCGGTTCTTATGCTCGCCGCCGTAAATCGTCTTCGCGTTCAGCCCCGCCTGCTTCGCCGCATCCACGAAGCTGAAGCCGAGCGGCGTGCCCGTCACCGGTGAGGGCGCGCCCTTCGGCGCGGGCCGCGCCTGCGCGTTGAAGGCCGGCTGCGCCCCGATGCTTTGGCCTGTGCTCCCGGCGGCCTGCTGCCCCCGCGCGGGCAGGGCGAGCGCCAGCACGTCCTCCAACCCCAGCACCAGGGCGGTGCGGCAAAGCGAGCGAACAAAACCGCGTCGCGTGGTTAGGTCAGTGGACATCGGTCAGCTTCATCTCCTTGCCCGTCTGCAGCCGCACGGCCTGGGCGTTTTCGGCCGAGGCTTCCGCCGTGCGCCCCTCGACCCGGTACGCTTGGGCCAGCAGGTTGCGGGTCATTCCGTTGCTGGGGTCCAGTTGGCGGGCGTGCTCCAGATAGCGCGCCGCGCTCACTACATCACCCTGCTTCAGCAAGACCTTGCCCAAGAGGATGTACGGCCCGGTGGCATTCGGCTCCAGCAGCACGGCCTGCTCAAGCGCGGCCTGGGCGCGAGGGTAGTCGCCCATTCGGCTGTACGCGTCTCCGAGCCGGTCATAGACGCTGCCTTCGAGCGGGTTGCGAACGCGCTCGGCTTCGAACTCCTTCGCCGCCTCGGCGAGGTGGTTGCCCGCGAGCGCGAGCTCGCCCAGCAGCAGGTGCGCCAGCGGTAGACGCGGGTCCAGCGCGAGCGCCTTCTCGACAAAGGTTTGCGCGGGTCCGGCCAGCTCGCGCCGAAACAGCAAGCGCCCGGCCAGCAGATACGCCTCGGCGGAGTCGGGCTGGAAGCCGTACTGGCGCGCCCACGTGCGGCGCGCATCGTCCCAGCGCTGTACGTCCGCGTAGCACAGTGCCAGCACATAGTTCGGGTCCGCGTTTCCGGCCCGCGCGGCTCCGGCGCTCGCTTCCAGCATCGGAATCGCCTCCGCAGGCCGCCCCAGCCGGTACAGGGCCACACCGCGC
>CAXTTW010000036.1:2872-12353 GCA_964247255.1 uncultured Acidobacteriaceae bacterium | reverse complement strand
CAGGTGGGCCGTGATTTCCGGCGCTTCCCCGGGACGCAGGGCGGCGTAGCGTACCTCCAGCGAGAACCGGCGCGCCCCGGCCCGCGCGTAGGCCGCCGTCGCGCCGAGCAAGCGCACCCCGTCCGCCGACGCCCAGTAGTCCGGCTCCGGGGTAAAGTCGAGCGCAACGACCCGGCCGCCGCCGGGCCGGTCCCGCACAATGCCGGGCGCGGCGGTGCGGGTTGCGTCGGCATCGACGAGGTAGCCCAGCCCGTCCAGGCGGCCTTCCTCGGCGAAAACGGTCCGGGCGCGGACCTGGACTTCGGGCAGAAAGCTGTAGCCGTCGCGCCAGCGGAACCGGCCCGCCGCGTGCGGAACGGGCGCGCTGTGGAGGATCCCGAGGGCGCGGCTGTAGGTGTCCTGCGGGGCTTCCGGGGTGAAGGCGGAGAGCCCACGCACGGGCACGCGCAGGGGCTCGCCGCCCACGACCAGAAGGCTGCCGCCGGCGTCGAGGTAAGTCTGAATCGCCGGCCATCCTTCAACCGGGACGGCCGACCCGTAGGGCAGCACCAGGAGCTTCGCGCCCGCGAGCGCACCGGCTTTGAGGGCGGTCAAATCGGCGAAACGCGCGCCCGGCAGCGCTTGCGCTAGCACATCCGGCGGCACGGCCTCGCTCGCGACCGCGGGGAAGCCGGGCTGTCGAAAAACAGTGACCTGCGCGAAAGCCGCGCCGGCAAGAAGCAGCGCCGAAACCAAGCCGGCCAACCATCTTTTTCGCATGCGCTGTTGACATTCCCTTTCCGGCCCAAGATACTCCTCATCGGGTCAGGCAACGTTCCCATGCCTTTGTGGGAACGCTATCAGAGCCGGCGGCGCGACACAAAGCGCCGGACAGCCTGTCCCGGGCAAGTCACCCTTAACGAGGCCATGATGATCGACACATTTCGCCGCGCCCTTTTGCTCTCCGCCGTCGCCTATTCCACCGGCGCGGTCCATGCTCAAAGCCCGACCGGTGCCATCGCCGGGACCATCCTCGATACGAGCGGCGCGGCCGTCCCGAACGCCACCGTCACCATCACCAACACGGCGACCGGCGTCGCCCAGACCGTGCACACCGACGCCAGCGGCCGCTACACACAAGGCACTCTGAACCCCGGCGAGTACCAAGTAACCGTTTCCGCGACCGGTTTCGCGCCCGCGCAGCAAAACGGCGTTACCGTCGACATCGCTCAGACGCATCCGGCCGACTTCTCGCTGGCCGTCGGCAGCGACACGGCGCAGGTCACCGTGCAGTCCACCACGCCGCAGCTCGAGACGGAGTCGGCGACGACGGGTCAGGTCATCACAGGGAAACGTATTCTCGATCTCCCGCTGAACGGCCGCAACCCGTACGATCTGGCGATCCTGGTTCCCGGCGTCAACAATGTCGGCACGGGGCCGGGCTCCGCTTCGACACCCCACATCGCCGGCTCGCGCAATGCCAACTCGGAGGTCCAGCTGGACGGCGTGAGCACGATCCTGCCCGAGAACAACGTCGGCAACGGCTTCGAGTCGTACCAGCCGGTCGTGGATTCGGTGTCCGAGTTCAACGTGCAGACCACCGTGCTGCCGCCCGAGTACGGGCGCTTTTCGGGCGGCGTCATCAACGTGGCTACCCGCACCGGCACCAACGCCTTCCATGGCTCGCTGTTCGAGTTCAACCGGGATTCGGCGTTTACGGCGCGCGACTATTTTGCCGCGCACAACTCGGCGGTATCGCCCTCGCAGCGCAACCAGGCCGGCGGGACTTTCGGTGGTCCGTTCATCAAGGACCGGACCTTCTTCTTCGCGGGCGCGCAGATCTCGCGCCAGTCCGATTCGGCCTCGGAAGTGAACAGCGTCGCGACGGCGCTGGAGCGGCAGGGCAACTTCAGCGAGCTGCTGGCGCAGGGGATCAAGATCTACGACCCGCGCAGTGCCCAGCCTGGCACATACATCAACAGCAAGGGCCAGGCGACGCAGGGGTACGTGCGCACGCCGTATCCGAACAACATCATCCCGGTCAACCAGCTCAGCGCGGCGGGCGTGGCCGCGCTCAGCTACCTGCCGCTGCCCAACCTGCCGGGCACCGGCGGCGGGCTTTTCAACAACTATGTCAGCACCGGGGCCAACACCACCAACAGCTACCAATTCGATACGCGGGTGGACCACTCGTGGAACCAGGCCTGGAAGACGTTCGTCCGCTTCTCGCACTATGCGAGCACGTACACCCCGTTTGCCGACTACACGGTCAATGCAGCGGGCCAGCCCACCAATGGTGTCGCTTCTCAGGGCTACAACGGCCCGACGAACAGCACGGAGTATAACTTCGCGTTCGACAATACGTTCACGCTCTCGCCGACGCTCTTGTTCGACGTGCGCTACGGCTTCAACCGGGCCACGGTGGTGCGGACGCCCATCGGCGGCGCGTTCGACGTAACTCAGCTCGGCCTGCCGGCGGCGCTCAGGTCCAACAACTACCAGGCGTTTCCTACTTTCACCATTGGGAACGGCTACTCCAGCTTCGGCTCCTTCGGCTATGTGCCGCTGCTCCAGAACCCTTCGTCGCATATCCTGGTCGCGAACTTCACCAAGACCAAGGGCAACCACGCGCTTAAGTTCGGCGGCGAGTACCGCAAGCTGTTTCTCAACTTTCACCAGTACGGCAATCCGCAGGGGCAGTTCGGGTTCTCGCAGAGCTTTACACAGAACGTGGTGAACGACGGCTCGCAGGGCGGCGGCAACCCCTATGCTTCGCTGCTGCTGGGGACCGCGGACTACGGGAACTACACCATCGACCCCAGCTTCGCGGTCGCGGGCGCTTACTACGCGCTGTATGCGGAAGATACCTGGCACGTGACCAACAACCTGACCGTGAACTACGGCCTGCGCTGGGATGCGGACCAGCCCCGCACCGAGCGGCACAACCAGCTTTCCTACTTCAACCCGACCGACGTTTCGCCGATCAACGGCTTGGTCGCGCCGAACCCGGCCTACCCGGCGCTGGGCAACCTGCGCGGGTCCACGCACTTCGTCGGCTCGCCGACAGGGCAGTTCGGCCGCCAGCAGGTCAACATGCACAAGCTGGACTTCGGTCCGCGCATCGGCGTGATTTACAGCCCGACGCCCAAGTGGGCCGTGCGCGCGGGCTTCGGCATCGTGTACGCCTCCTCCGCCGTGCAGCCCGCGGGCACGACCGGCGGCGCGGGAACGGAGGGCTTCAACACAACGACCAGCGCGCCGTTCTCCTTCGACAGCGAGCGCACGGTCAACACCACGCTCGACAACCCGTACCCGACCGGCTTCCAGCTTCCGCTGGGCGCTGCGGCGGGGCCGGGCAACAATCTGGGCACGGCGATCGGGCAGGATTACCTGACCAATTACGACACGCGCACGCCCTACTCTGAGCAGGCGAACTTCACCGTGCAGCGGACTTTGCCCGGGCAGACGGTGATCGAGGTTGGCTGGCTTTACAACCAGGGTAAGTTCCTGGTGCAGGGCGACCCCGGAGTGCCGAAGGATCAGGTCAATCCGAGCTACCTTGCGCTCGGCAGCGGTTTGCAGACGCAGGTGGCGAACCCTTTCTATGGCATCATTACCACGCCCGGCTCGCCGCTGGCGCAGCCGACGATCCAGCAAAACTACCTGCTCAGGCCCTTCCCGCAGTACAACGGCGTAACCGAGTACCGCAAGGACACGGCATTCTCGAACTACAACGCACTTACCATACGGGCGGACAAGCGGTTCACTTCCGGGCTGACGTTGCTGTTCTCGTTCACGGCGGGCAAGCTGTTCGACAACTCGGCCTCGGCGGTCACTTTTCTTGGACCGACGAGCGTAACCTATAACAACCAGTACAACCCGGCCGGTGAGTATGCGCTCTCGCCGCAGGATGTATCACGCGACTTGGTTACGAGCTACACTTATGAGCTGCCGTTCGGGCCCGGACGCCGCTTTCTGAGCGGGTCGCACGGCATCACCGGCATCCTGCTGGGCGGCTTCCAAACCTCGGGGATCGTGAGCTGGATCGGCGGTACGCCGGTCACGCTTTCGGCCGCGCAGGATAACTCGCAGCTGTTCACGGCGGGCGAGCGGCCATTCCAGAGCAGCCCCAACGCGAAGCTGGCGAACGCGAACCGGTTCCGCTGGTTCAATACCTCGCTGTTCTCGAACCCCGCCCCGTATACCCTGGGCAACGCGCGGCGTACGCTCGACAACGTGCGTACGCCGCAGTATGTCAACACGGACTTATCCGCGATCAAGAACAACTATTTCGGCGCGGATGCCCACTACAACCTGCAGCTGAGGCTGGAGGGCTTTAACGCCTTCAACCACGGGCAGCTGGGCGCGCCGACAACGGACGTGAACAGCGGCAACTTCGGCGTCATCAGCAGCACGGCGCAGGGCTATGTCGCGCGGCAGGTGCAGCTGGCGGCTAAGTTCGTCTTCTAACCTGAACCCGTGGGGCGGGGCTACTTTCCTGTCGCGATCAGGCAGGCTAAGTACCCCGCCCCGAACCCATTGTCAATATTGACCACCGCCGTATTCGGCGAGCATGAGTTCAGCATCCCGAGCAGCGCCGCGATGCCGCCCAGGCTGGCCCCGTAGCCTACGCTGGTGGGCACCGCGATGACTGGGACCGCCACCAGCCCGCCGACCACGCTGGGCAAGGCTCCCTCCATGCCCGCGCAGCAAACGACGACATCCGATTCACGCAGGCGCGGCAGCTGCGCCAGCAGCCGGTGCAGGCCGGCCACGCCGACATCCGTAATGCGGGTGATGGCCGCTCCGTAGATCTCTGCGGTCAGCGCGGCCTCTTCCGCGACAGGCAGGTCGCTGGTGCCCGCGCAGACGACCGCGACCCGGCCCACGCCCGGGCGGGGTGTGCCGGCAAGCGCAACGCAGCGGGGCAGCGCATGGTAGGTCGCGCCGGGGACTTGCTCCAGTACAGCGGCGGCATGGTCGGGTCGGGCGCGCGTGGCCAGCACCGGCACGCCTGTCGCGGCGAGACGGGCGAAGATCGCCGCAACCTGCTCCGGGGTCTTGCCCTCCGCGTAGATGGCCTCCGGCATGCCGGAGCGCAGGGCGCGGTGGTGGTCCACCTTGGCGAAGCCGAGGTCCTCGAAGGGCAGCAGGGTAAGCCGGTCGGCCAGCTCTGCCTCGCTTTGGCCGCCGCTTTTGTAGGCTCGCAGCAGCGCGAGCAGCTCTTCACGCCGCATGGGTGAGCGCCTCCACGCGGCGGAACCCCGGTGCCATCAACCGCAGATACACCCAAGCCGCCAGATAGGCGCAGGCGGCGATGACGAACAGTACGCCGTAGTCGCCCGAGCGCGTGAGCACCTTGCCGATGTAGGCCGCGAAGAGCACGCCCCCGACTGAACCGGCCATGCCGCCGATGCCCGTGACCGCGCCCACGGCTTCGGCCGGGAACATATCGGAGGCAGTGGTGTAGAGGTTCGCCGACCAGCCCTGGTGCCCCGCCGCGGCGATGCCCAGCAGCCCGACCGCGACCCACACGTGCTCTACGTGGCCGAGCGCGAAGACGGGCAGCGCGAGCAGGGCCATGCCGAGCATCGCCAGGAAGCGCGCCCGCACAACCGGCAGCCCGCGCCTGACTAACAGGAGCGGCACGCTGCCGCCGCCGATCGAACCTACGGCGGACAGGTTGTAGACGAGGATAAGCGGCAGGCCCAGGTGGCCGAGGCCTAAGTGGAACTTACTGTCGAGGTACTTGGGCAGCCAGAAAAGGTAGAAATACCAGATGGGGTCGGTGAGGAACTTAGCCCCAGCGTACGCCCAGGTTTGCCGGAAGCCGAGCAGGCTGCGCCAGGGCAGCTTCCTGAGCGGCTCGGCCCGGCCTGACTCGATCAGGGCGCGCTCCGATGGGGTAAGCCGGGTGTGCGTTGCCGGGGTGCGGTAGCGCAGGAGCCACCAGACGATCCACGCGGCGGAGAAGAAGCCTGTGGTCAGGAAGCCGGCCTGCCAACCGAAGCGCAGCGCCACCAGAGGCAGCAGCGCCGGGGCGAGCATCGCCCCCAGGTTCGCGCCGGAGTTGAAGATGCCGGTGGCCAGCGAGCGCTCGCTCTGCGGGAACCACTCGGCCGTCGTTTTGACCGCCGCGGGGAAGTTGCCGCTCTCGCCCAGGCCCAGAAAGAAGCGCGCCACGCCGAAGCCGAACGCGGACGTGGCGAGGGTGTGGCCCATCGCCGCCAGGCTCCACACGCCCATGATGAGCGCGTAGCCGATGCGCGTGCCGACCCGGTCCATGAGCCGCCCGGCCAGCAAAAGCCCGCACGAGTAGGCCACCTGGAAGGCGTTGACGATGTTGCTGTAGCCCTGCTCGGTCCAGCCGAAGCGGTGCTGGAGCACGGGCGCGAGGATGCCGAGGACCTGCCGGTCCATGTAGTTGATGGAGGTCGCGAAGAAGAGCATGGCGCACACCGTCCAACGAACGCGGCCCTTCCGCACCGGTACCGCGGCGGCCGTGCTCACAGCTTGTACGCCCGCTTCACGAGGCCGTTGGTCAGCTCGTAGGCCAGCTCGGCGGCTTCGTCCTCATCCAGCCGGTGCTCGGCGACCAGGCGGGCCAGGAAAGCGCAGTCGACCCGCCGCGCGACATCGTGCCGGGCGGGGATCGAGAGGAAGGCGCGGGTGTCGTCGTTAAAGCCGACCGTGTTGTAAAAGCCGGCCGTCTCAGTGGCCTGCTCGCGGAACCGCATCATGCCTTCGGGCGAATCATGGAACCACCAGGGTGGTCCGAGTTTGAGCGCGGGGTAGTGCCCGGCCAGCGGGGCGAGCTCGCGGCTGTAGGTTGTTTCGTCGAGCGTGAAGAGGATGAGCGTGAAGCCGGGTTCGTTGCCGAGCTCGTCGAGCAAAGGCTTGAGGGCGCGGGTGTACTCGATCGCCGCCGGGATGTCCGCGCCGACATCGCGCCCGTATCGTTCGTACAGCGCCCGGTTGTGGTTGCGGACCGAACCGCAGTGCAGCTGCATGACCAGGCCGTCGTCGAGGCTCATGCGAGCCATCTCGGTCAGCATCTGACCGCGGAAAAGCTCGGCCTCGCCCTCGTCCGCGAGCACCCGCACGAACAGCCGCTCCGCCTCCGCCGGCGCGAGCGCGGCGGTGCGGGCGGAAGGGTGACCGTGGTCGGTCGCGGTCGCGCCCTGCTCGATGAAGAACCGGCGCGCCTTTCGCAAGGCCCGCAGGTACCCCGCCCAGCTCTCCGCGTCTTCCCCGTACAGCTCGCCCAGGCGGCGCACGTTGTCGCGGAAGCCTTCGAACTCCGGGTCCACGCAGCTGTCCGGGCGAAAGGTCGGCAGCACGCGGCCGTTCCAGCCGCTCGCTTGTAATGCGCGATGGGCGTCGAGCGGGTCAAGGGCGCTGTCGGTGGTGGCCAGCACCTTGATGCCGAACCGCCCATAAAGCGCGCGCGGGCGGAACTCGGGCTCGGCGAGCTTGCGGGCAATCGCGTCGTAATAGCTGTCCGCGTTCGCGGCGCACAGACGCTCTTCAAGCCCGAACAGCGAGGCGAAGCACCAGTCCAGCCACAAACGCGTCGGCGTGCCTCGAAACAGATGGTAGCGCGCGGCAAACAGGTTCCAAGCGGCGCGCGGGTCGACCGCATTGCCGCCGACCCCGAGCTGCTCCAGGCGCACGTCGCCCTGCGAGTACAGCATGCGAAAGACGTAGTGGTCGGGCGTGAGGAACAGCGCCGTTGGGTCCGGGAAAGCTTCGTCGCGCGCGAACCAGGCTGCTTGGGTATGTCCGTGCGGGCTGTAGATGGGCAGCCATTCGACCTCCGCGAACAGCCTCCGCGCGATCGCGCGCGTCTCGGGGTCCGAGGGAAAGAGCCTGTCCGGATGCAAGAGCGCCATTGCGCTTGAGTTTAGCTGCCCGCGCGCGAATCTGTCGCGCTCACTGGTTGACCCCGCTGGCGAGGAAGCCGCCGTCGACCACCAGCACCTCGCCAGTCACGAAGCTCGCCGCCTCGGATGCGAGAAACACCGCCGCCCCGGCCACTTCCTCCGTGCGCCCGAACCGGCCCATGGGGGTCCGCAGCAGCAGTTCGCGGCCGCGCTCGGTGCCTTCGAGCAGGTCCTTGTTCAGGTCGGTCTTGAAGACCCCCGGCGCGATCGCGTTGACGCACACGCCGCTTCGCGACCACTCCACCGCGAGCGACCGGGTGAGCGAGGCTACGGCCGCCTTGCTCGCCGCGTAGGCCGCGACCTCGGTCAGGGCCACAAAGGTCGTCAGCGAGGCGATGTTGACGATCCGCCCGTAGCCGGCCTCGAGCATGGGCGCGCCGAGTACCTGGCAGGCCCGCAGCGTCCCGGTCAGGTTTACGTCCAGGATCGCGGTCCAGTCCTCCTCGGCGAAGGTGAGGGTGGGCCCGCGCTTGGTGCGGCCCGCGCAGTTGACCAGGATGTCGACCTTGCCCCATCGCGCGAGCACCGCGTCGCGCAACCGCTCGAGCGAACCCCGGTCCGCCACGTCGGCCCCCATGCGCAGGGTGGCGCAGCCCTTCGCCTCGATCGCGGCTGCCGTGCTCTCCACTTCCGCGGCACGCCGGGCGGAGGCGACCACGTCCGCTCCTGCGTCCGCGAGACCGAGGGCGATCTGCAGCCCCAGCCCTGATGTGCCGCCGAGCACCACCGCGACGCGATTTTCTAAGCTCATTCGATCCATGGCAGCACCATACCCACCCTGTACCCATAAGGCAAGACTTATCTCCGCGATGCGATCTACCTGAACCCCGATAAGCGCCGCCTTATCCTGCCTATCAGCAAGGTCTTGCGGATAACTTTTTTCTTGCATCGGCGAGCCTTTCAGCCCTAACTTCGGGCATGGAAACCAGACAAGCCCTCTCGCCCGCACTTAGACGGTTTGCCGCTGCAACCTTGCTTGCCGCCGCCCCATGCGCGCTCCACGCCCAAACCTTTCGCGGCAGCATCTCCGGCAACGTAACCGACGCGTCCGGGGCCGCGATCCCCGGCGCGACCGTGACCGTAACGGAAAACGCCACCGCCGCCGAGCACAAGGCCGCGGCCACTAGCGCGGGTGAGTACTCCTTCCAGGACCTGCCGCTGGGCGCGTATACCGTGACTGTGACCGCGCCGAGCTTCGGCACCGCCAAGGTCGACAACGTGCCGGTTTCCGCGGGCGTGGTCTACTCCTTGCCGCTCAAGCTCAACGTCGCGCAAGCCGCGGAGACGGTGGAAGTCTCGGCCGCGGGGCTTACGCTCGACACTGAGTCGACCACGCAGACAACCGTGCTGCCGACCAAGACCGTCCAGGACACGCCGCTGAACGGCCGCGACTTTACCCAGCTCATCTCCGTGTCGCCGGGCTACGGCGGCTACTCCGGCAACGGCTTCGGCTCGGTCAACGGCACGCGCGCCAACCAGGTCAACTGGCAGATCGATGGGTCCGACAACAACGACCTTTGGCACAACATCCCAGCGGTGAACCAGAGCGGCGTCTCCGG
>CAXTTW010000036.1:0-2862 GCA_964247255.1 uncultured Acidobacteriaceae bacterium | reverse complement strand
CGCCCGCGCGGGGGTGCCGGCGCCTATCCCCCGGGGCGCTCTGGTCGCCCCGCGGCCGGTCGCGAGCGCCGAGGCTGGACGCAACCCGGGCGGCACCGTCAACGTGGTTACCAAGTCCGGCACCAACCAAATTCACGGGACGGTCTATTACTTCAACCGAAACGAGTTCTTCTCGGCCAACAACCCTTTCGCGACCCCCGACAGCAACGGGAACATCGTGAAGAATAAGCTGCGCAACCAGCAGTACGGCGCGTCGGTCGGCGGCCCCATCGTCAAAGACAGGTTGTTCTATTTCGCCAACTACGAGAAGCAGCAGTTCATTATCCAGAGCCCCGCGTCGATCACGGAGCCCTCGCTGGCCTACCAGGCGCAGGCGAAGGCGGTGCTCAACCAGTTCGGCATCCCGGTCAACCCCGTGCAGCTCAATGTATTGAATCAGGTTTTCCCGGCCTTCGCGACAAGCGGGCCCGCTTCGACCAACAACTACTCCAATGCGTCGCCGATTACGGGGTACAGCTACAACGGTGTTGCCAAGGTGGACTGGACGATCAACGGCAGGAACTCGCTGGCCGGGCGCGGCTACGGCGGGCAGGGCAACCAGACTTCCCCGGTCGGCTCGTTGATCCCGTATTACTTCGAGACCGCACCCATCCACGTCTTCAATTACTCGGCGGTGCTCAACTCGACCCTGAACGACCGCATGACCAATCAGCTCGTCATCGGCGTCAACTACTTCAACCAGCTGTTCTACGACCAGAACCACAGCTTCAACGCCGCCGCGGCGGGGCTCAATACAGGAGTCGGCCCGGGGCTGAGCGGCACGCCCGGCATCACTATCAGCGGCTTCGACAACCTGGGCAACGCCACCCCGCCCTCCGGCCGCAACGACATTACGGGCGTGCTCGACGACAGCGTATCCATGGTGCTGGGCAAGCATAACCTGCGCTTCGGCGGCGAGTACCGCAACGGCCAGGTGGACGAGTTCTACCAGCGCAAGCAGCGCGGCAGCTTCTCCTACCAAGGCTCGCAGGGCCCGTGGGCGTCGCCGGAGCTCGCCGCCGCCAATACCCTGCACGCCCCAAGCGCCTGCGAGACGCACTTCGGAGTGGCGAACCCTGGCGACACGGCTCCGGTCTACGGCGACCGCCAGACGCTCGCGCTCGCCGACTACCTGGCCGGCTGCACCTACTCCGACGGCATTGTACGCGGCGATACCAAGCGTCAGGTGTTCGTCAATACCTACTCGCTGTTCGCGCAGGACGCGTACCAGATGACGCCGGCGCTGAGCGTAAACTACGGCATTCGCTACGACTACTTAGGGCCGCTGCACAACCCTTACCAGAATCTTTCCGTATTTCGTCCCGACATCGCGAGTCTGCCCGTTCCGGGCATCGCTTTCCAGGGCGCGCAGATAAGCAACCTGTACAACCCGGCGCACAACAACGTAAGTCCGCGCGTCGGCCTTTCCTATAAAACCGGCAATGCGACCGTACTGCGGGCAGGCTTCGGCGTCTTCTTCGACCAGCCGAATCTGAACCCGTTCCTTGACAACCGGCCGCCGAACGGCGGGGCTTCGGGGGCGGAGAGCAACCCGGCCGGTCCGAACCCGGCGGCGAATATCGGGCAGAATTATCAGATCATCCCAACCAACGGCGCGGCGCTGTTTCCCGCGACGGCAACGTTCACCCCGACCCGCAGTTACAACCTGTTCTCCGTCAACCCCAACTTCCGCAGCGCCTACAACTGGAACTACAACTTCAACCTCGAGCAGAAGCTCGGGCCCAACCTTCTCGCGACCCTTGGCTATGTCGGCTCGCAGGCCCGCAAGCAACTGTTGATTCGCGACCAGAACCAGGCCGCCCTTGGCTCCAGCAGCCTCGGAACATTCGCCCAAAACGCCACCCGTCCCTACGGCGCGCAATTTCCGTACTATGGCGTCATCAACGAAATCGACTCCGCCGGCACGGCCAATTACAACTCACTCCAGGTCACGCTCAAGTCAACCAACTATCACGGGCTCACCTCGCAGTTCGCCTACACCTGGGCGCATAACCTGGACCTGATCTCCCAATACCGCAACGCGTCACCGCAGGACTCCTTCAACATCCACGGCGACTACGGCAACTCCGACTACGACGTCCGCAACACTTTCGTTGCCTATCTCAACTACGGTGTGCCCCGTCTCCCGGGCCCGCACTGGCTCGGCGCGGGCTGGCAGCTCAACAGCCTGCTGACCTTCCGCACCGGCACGCCTTACTCCATCTACACCGGGGTCGACTCCAGCGGGACCGGCGAAAACGAGGACCGCGCCACGCAAACCGGCCCGCAGGTCGCGGGCGACCGCCGCATCACCAACAACAGCGGCGTACTCCAGTTCTTCACCAACGGCTCGACGGCGAACCCGACCTTCACCACGCCCACCAACGCCTACGGCAACTCGCGGCGCAACCAGTTCTACGGACCCCACTACGACGGCGTCGACTTCTCCGTCTTCAAGGACGGACATATCACGGAGCGGGTCGGCGCGCAGTTTCGGGTAGAAATGTTCAACCTGTTCAATACCATCAACCTTGCCCCGCCGGACAACTACCTGAGCGACGGCTCCGCCTTTGGCCAGATCACACAAACGATAGGCTACTACAACGGCGCGCCCGGCATCGGCCCCGGCGAGCCTTTCAATACGCAGCTGGCCCTCAAACTCATCTTCTAAGTGGAGCTAAAGAAATGCCAGTAAGTCGTCGTGACTTCCTCCTCCGCGTCGGCGCGGCAGGCGGGTACAACGCAGCCTTCCTCGCTCTCAACTCGCTCGCTCTCACCCCTTCTGCCACATCGCTCGACCCTCTGCCCTCGACCGCCGGGCAG
>CAXTTW010000035.1:0-12730 GCA_964247255.1 uncultured Acidobacteriaceae bacterium | reverse complement strand
CGTCGCTCCAGCACCCCGCACTCGCCGAGCCGGGCTGGTGGCGGCGCACCTGCCGCATCCAGTACGAGCCGGACGCGGAACTGGTGGCCTGAGCACGCCGTCCAGGGTCAACCCTACGAAGGGGTGCGAAAACTCGGGTCGTCTCGTTTGACGAGCCTACCCGCGCACGCGAAAGCCGGCCCCTAATCCCCCATGCTGAGGATCTGCTCCTTCCAAAGCGCCTCCATGTGCCGCCCCTGGTCGGGCATCAACCCGCTGGTGGCCTCGGCCAGCGCGGCCAACGGCGCTTTCGGCGTGCGATCGAGGTAGAGCAGCCCGTTCGCCTCCTGGAACGTATCCGTGAACTGCGTATAGCAAAAGCCCGACAGCGCGGGCAGGCGCCGCACCGTGTCCAGCAGCGCCCGGTACCGCTCCAGGAACTGCTCCGCGGACTCCGATCGTGAGTAGCCCCAGGTGTCCGCGGGCTCGCTGCTCAGGGCGATGCCGCCGAATTCCGTCAGCACCATCGGCTGGCAGCCCGGCGTCGCGTCGCGGCCCAGGTTCAGCAGCCTGCCGCCGGGTCGCTCGCGCTGGAACAGCTTGGCCTCGATGTCGTGGATGCGATAGCGCTCGCCGATTCGCTCCGGCGTGTCGTCGTAGTCGTGGATACCTAGGATGTCGGTCGCCACGCTTTCCCAGCCGTCGTTGCCGATCACCGGGCGGCTTGGGTCCACCGCCTTGGTCAGGTGGTAGAGGGCTTGCACATAGTGCCGCTGCGCGGGAGAGTCCGGCAGGTCCGGCACCCCCCAGCTCTCGTTGAACGGCACCCAGGCCACGATGCACGGGTGGCTGCCGTCGCGCTCCAACACCTCCAGCCACTCGCGCGTGAGCCTGTGGATGCTTTTAGTGGTGTAGCGGTAGGCGCTCGGCATCTCCTCCCATACCAGCAGCCCCATGCGGTCGGCCCAGTACAGGAAGCGCGCGGACTCGATCTTCTGGTGCTTGCGCACTCCGTTGAAGCCCAGCGCCTTGACCAGCTCGATGTCCTTGACCAGCGCCGCGTCGTCCGGAGCGGTCAGCCCGGAATCGGCCCAGTAACCCTGATCCAACACGAGCCGCAGATTTAGGGGCCGCCCGTTCAGCAGGAAGCGATCGCCCTGCGTGGCCACCGCGCGCAGCGCCGTGTAGCTATGGACCGTGTCCAGCACGCGCCCGTCCATCGTGCGCAGCACGATCTCCGCGTCGATCAGCGTCGGGCTCGCCGGGGACCACAGAAACTCGTTGCGGTAGTCGTCGATGCCCGGGTCCGATAGAGCGATCCTCCGGTGTACCTCCCCGGCGATGACCCGGTAGGTGTCCTCGGCCAGGATGTGCTCGCCCACGCTCAGCTTCACGTACATTTGCACAGGCGCGTTCTCGCTGCCCACCAAAAGGCAATCCAGCCCGATCTCCCAGCGCTTCAGGTTGCTGGTCCAGCGCAGCCCCTGCAGGCGCACCTCCGGCACGGTTTCAAGCCATACCGCCTGCCAGATGCCCGTGGTGCGCGGGTACCAGATCGAGTGCGGCTCCAGCTTCCAGTCCTGCTTGCCGCGCGGCTTGGCCAGGTCGGCGGGGTCGTCCTCGGCCCGCACCACCACCTCCTGCGCGCGCCCCTCGACCAGCGCCGCCGTGATGTCGGCACCGAAGGGGGTGTAGCCGCCTTCGTGAATCGCGACCTCCTGCCCGTTCACCCACACGGTCGCCCGCCAGTCCACGGCCTCGAAGTGCAGCCAAAGCCGCTCGCCCGGCGCGAGCGGGGCTTGCTCCCAGGTGCGGCGGTACCAAACAGCCGAGTAAAAGCCCGTGTCGCCGATGCCGCTGCGTGCTGTTTCTGGGCTGAACGGCACCTCGATCCGTCCGGTCCACGCCACCTCCGCCGGCTTGGAGTAATGCGCCCCGCGCCCGTCGGAAAACGCCCACTCGCCGTTCAACAGCTCCCAGCGGTCGCGCCGCATCTGCATCCTGGGGTGGGGCTCCCCTTGCGTATTCAGGCTCATGCTCGCCAAAGTTCGTCGCTCCTCCGTCCCGTAAGACGTCCTTCAAGCCGATTGTGTCAGACGCCGCCGTTACCGGAGGTGCAAAAGATGACCGAAGTACCGTAAGCAGGCGGTAAAGTCGAGAAGAAACCATGGCCGCGCACGATATCCACCGCACCGAACTGCTGCTCCTGCTCCTGGTCGCTTTCACCTCGCTGCTGGGTGCCGGAGCGCAGCGGTTCCGGGTTCCCTACCCCATCCTCATGGTGGTGGGCGGGCTGCTGCTCTCGCTCGTGCCGCTGTTTCCCGACATCCGGCTCGACCCCACTCTGGTTTTCCTGGTCATCCTGCCGCCGCTGCTCTACTCCGCCGCGCTCCAGACTTCGTGGCGCGAGTTCCGGCACCATCTCACGCCTATCCTCCTTTTGGCCTTCGGCACGGTCGCTTTCACGGTGCTGGGCGTGGCGGTAGCCGTTCATCTGGTTCTGCCGGACTTCGACCTCGAAACCGGCGCGGTGCTGGGTGCCGTGGTCGCGGCCACCGATGCCATCGCCGCCTCCGCCATCGGTCGCCGAGTCGGGCTGCCGCAGGAGATGCTGGACCTGATCGAGGGCGAAAGCCTGGTCAACGACGCAGCCGGCCTCCTGGCGCTCCAATATTCGGTCGAGCTCGTGACCACGCACGCCGTTCCGTCTTTCGCGGGGGCCGCGGGCGAGCTGCTGCTGCTCACCGCCGGCGGGGTCGGCGCGGGACTCGCGATCGGCTCCCTGATCACTCTGTTCCAGCGCCCAGTGCAAAGCTCCGCGCTGCAAACCCTGGTCAGCCTGGCCGCGCCCTACTTCGCCTATCTGCTGGGCGAAAGCATTCACGCCTCAGGCGTCCTGGCAACGGTTGCTTGTGGACTCTTCGTGGGCCGCCGCAGCTCGCTCGCCCTTACCTCCGAGGCGCGCCTGGGCTCCCATGCGGTATGGGACACGGTCGACTTCGGCCTCAACGGCATCGTGTTTATCCTGATCGGGCTTCAGCTGCCCACCGTGCTCGACGGCATGCGCCCCCTGCACTGGCCTTCGCTCATCGCCGGGGCCGGGTTCATCTCCGTCCTGGTGCTCGCGCTGCGGCTCGCCTGGATTTACCCGGCCGGCTTCATTCTGCGCGCGATCCGACGGCGCTGGCTGGGCCGGGACGAGCAGCCTTTAGACCCCCGCCGCATCTTTGTCGTCGGCTGGGCCGGTATGCGCGGCGTGCTCACCCTTGCTGCGGCGCTCTCGCTCCCGGAAATCACGGAGACCGGCGCGCCCTTTCCGCACCGGGCCGGGATCCTGTTCCTGGCGTTCGCGGCCATCCTGGTGTCGCTTACCGGCCAGGGCCTGACCCTGCCCTGGATCATCCGCAAGCTCGGCGTTTCCGCTTCGCCCCGCCTGCGCGAGGAGGAGCGCTGGGCCCGGCGGCAGCTGGTCACCGCCGCCCTCAAAGCCCTGGCAGAGGAGCGTGCCGGGACCGAAGCCCGCGAGGAAGCCGCCGCCGAGCTGATGGAGCGCTTTTACCGGCAGCGGTTAGAGTCGCTGGGCGACGACCCCGCGGACGGCAAGGGCCGGCCCGCGAAGAAGTGGCAGCAGGCCGCATTTTTCGCCGGGGCCGGCTGGCTGCGCGAGCCCGCGCGCCGCGAGCTGGCCCGCCTGGAGCGCGAAGGCCGCATCGGCGGCGAAAGCCACCGCAAGCTGGAGCGCGAGCTCGACCTCTTGGACCTGCGCTTCCCGGGCGCTTGACTCTACCAGCTGCCCCGCTCGCCGAACACGTCCATCACCTTGCTCAGGCGCTCCCAGCCGTGGGTCCAGTTGCGCTGGAGTGCCTGCTCCAACGCGTCCGCGTCGCCCGCGCGCACTCCGTCGATCACCGCCTGGTGCTCGGCCACAGAGAGTTGAAGGTCGTGGAGGATCGATGAAGCGTACAAACGCCAGTAGCGCTCGGCTTGCGGCTCCACCGAGCGGTGCAGCGCCAGCAAGCGCGGGCCCGCCCCGGCTTCCACCAGCGTGACGTGGAACTGCCGGTCCAGGTCGAAAATCGAGCTCAGGCCGGCGGAGCTGTCGCGCGCGCCGGCGAGCTTTTGATTGTGGGCGGTTAAGAGCGACGCCAGCGCTTCCCGCGCTTCCGCGGGCTGCAAGGCCACGTTGCGCCCGGCCAACCCTTCCGTGTGGCCGATGATCGAGTAAAGCTCGCCCGCGTCCTCCTTGGTCAGCGGCGCGACCACCACGCGGGACTTAGTCGCGGTGCGGTGCTCGTGCACATAGCCCTCCCGCTGGAGCCAGTGCAACGCCGCGCGCACCGGCGTGCGGCTGATGTTGAGTCGCTCGGCCAGGTCACCCTCCACCACCCAGGTGCCGGGCGAAAGCCGGCCCAGAACGATGAGCTCGCGAATCTGATGAAAAGCGGTGAGAACGCTGGTGCCGTGCTCGGGTTTGGGAGGGAGCTGCGTGGGGATGCCTGAAGGGGAATACTTGGCCATGGGAGGTGTTCTTGGCGCGACAACGCCGGTTATAGCAGAACAGGCGGACACATTTCGAGCGGTCGCCATCTCACCCGAGTATGCGAAAACAAATCACAGGCGGTACGGCGGTGCCCGGCGACGAGGCCGGCTGGTTCGATCTGGAAGCGCTGGCTCAGGTCGAGGTCAGCTCGGAGGCGGCGGGCTCGCCGATCGAGGGGGCCTTGGTGCCCGGCGGAACCCGGCCCTGGGTTGCGGCCGCCCCCGGCAAGGCTTTGGTGACGCTGCGCTTCGACGCGCCGACCGACATCGGCAAGGTTCGTCTTCAATGCATCGAGCTCGAACACGAGCGCTCGCAGGAGTGGGCCCTGCACGCCCTGCTGGCGGGTGGGGGCGAGCGCGAACTCCTGCGGCAGCAGTGGAACTTCAGCCCCGGCGGCTCGACGACCGAGGATGAGGTGTACACGCTCAATGTGCCGGCGGTCGCCGGGCTGCGGCTCTCGATCGACCCGGACCGCGGCCGCGACCGCTACCCGGCTACGCTGGCGCTGTGGCGCGTCGGTTAGCGAAGGAAGTGCGCGAGGAGCGCGCCGAGAAGCGCACTTACAAGACCGCTGGAGAGTACAAGCGGCGCAAGGCTTCTGTCACGCGCGATCTTGAGCGCTTCCTCGTTGAGCTTAATCTTTTCAGCTCCAAGCTTCAGGGTTTCTTCGCTTAATTTATTTTGCTCGGCAACAAACTTCCGAGTCTCCGCCATGTACCTTTCGATCCCGGCGAGCTGCGCGGCGTAATCGATTCCCGGTCTGTCCTCTGTCACCGCCACAGTCACCTGCACTGATAGATGAGTCTGCGAATACCCCAGTTACTGTCGGCTTAGAGGCTTATGACGGGTTCCACCACCCGCCCACGCTCCGCGTCAGGTCGTTCGCGGCGTCCGGCCCCCACGAGCCCGGCTGGTAGTTGTACACACCCGGCAGGTCCTTCAGCACGCCGTCCAGCAGCGCCCAGCTTTCCTCCACATAGTCCTCTCGGGCGAACCAAACCGGATTGCCCTTCATCGCGTCTTCGAGCAGCTCTTCGTAGGGCAGCAGATCGTTGCGCCCCGCCTGCTGCGAGGTCGCGAGCTCTACCAGGCGCCCGCGCAGGGCCTCACCCGTCTCCTTCACCGAGCCGCCGATAGCGACCGTCGGGTCCGGGCTCAGGCGGAACCGGACGTAGTTCTGCGGCGTCAGCCTGTCTGAAAACACGGCCGGCGTCTGGTGCAGCTTCGCGACGATCTCCGTCGCGGTCTTGTTCAGCAGCTTGCCCGTGCGAATAAAGAACGGCACCCCGCGCCAGCGCCAGGAGTTGATGGTCAGCTTAAGCGCCGCGTAAGTTTCGACACCCGAATCCGGTCGAACCCCGGGCTCATCCAGGTACCCGTCGAACTGGCCCAGAACCACGTCGTTGCGGGTCAGCGGCTTGATGCTCTTCAGCACCTTGACGCGCTCGTCACGCAGCGCCTCCACGTCCGGGCACGGCGGCGGCTCCATCGCGATATTGCTTACAAGCTGCATCAGGTGGTTTTGCACCACATCTCGGATCGCGCCCACGCCGTCGTAAAAGGCGCCGCGTCCGCCGATGCCAAAGCTCTCGGCCATGGTGATCTGTACGCTTTCCACGTATTGCCGGTTCCAGATCGGCTCGAGAAACGAGTTGGCGAAGCGAAAGAAGATCAGGTTCTGAACCGCGTTTTTGCCGAGATAGTGATCGATGCGAAAGATCGACTCTTCCGGAAACACATCGTGGATCGCGCTGTTGAGCGCCGCCGCGGTCTCGACCGAGTGACCGAACGGCTTCTCGACCACGATCCGCGCGCCCTCCGCGGAGCCGGACTGCTTAAGCTGCTGCACCACCCGCACAAACAAAGACGGCGGGATGGCCAGGTAGTGCAGCGGGTGCTGGGCGTCGCCCAGCTGCTTTCGCACTTCGACGAAGGTGCTCGCGTCGTTGTAGTCGCCGTCCACGTAGCGGAGGCAGCCCTCCAGGATCGGGTAACCCACCGGATCCAGGCCGCCGTGCTTTTCCACGCTGTCGCGGCAACGTTTTTTCAGGTCATCGAGCGTCCAGCCGGCCTTGGCCACGCCGATCACGGGCCCCTTGAGCTTGCCGCGCCGGGCCAGCCGCTGGAGAGACGGAAAGATCTGCTTGTACGCCAAATCTCCCGTGGCGCCAAAGAAGACCAACGCGTCCGAAATGTTGTTCATGCAACTCCCTTTCCAATCTCTTCGGGACCTTCGCCAATGAAAGCCCACCAAACGCCGTCTCCTATCTTTCCACCACTCAGGCCCCGGCGCAAATAGCGTCCGTGGTACGCGGGAGGGTCACCGCGAACCAACGGTTCATTCAATCCGCGCGCTCGCCCGCGCGCTCAGCCGATCTCTTCAAGCGGCTTACGTTCGGCCGCGACGCCCCAGACCGCCTGCACGATTCCGGCTGCCAGCATGACCGCCGAGCTCGCGAGAAAGCCGTGGTAGATCGGTGCGCGCGTGCCCCGAACGAGAAGGCCGCCGAAGAGCACCGGGCCCAGAACCCCGCCCAGCAGCGTGCCCACTGCATAGAAAATCGCAATCGCCGAAGCCCGGATCTGCTGAGGAAACAGCTCACTGGTCGTGAGATACGCCGAGCCCCCGGCAGAAGCCGCGAAGAAAAACGTCGCCGCCCACCAGGCGACCTGGCTCACCGCCCCCAGACGCCCCGCGTAGAAAAGCGTGCTCGATGCGGCGAAAACGATCCCGGTCAGACCGAAGTTCAGCGCGATCATCGTACGCCGCCCGACCGAGTCGAACAGCCTGCTGAGCAGCACCGGGCCCGCGAAGTTGCTCACCGCGATCGGCAGAAACAGGATCCCCGCGTGGGCCGCGGAAACACCGTAGAACCGGAGAAGCACCAGCGTGCTCGAAAAGAAGACCGAGTTGTAAAAGAACGATTGCGCCATGACCAGCGCGAGGCAAAGCAGAGCGCGCGAGCGGTGCTTCGCGCTCACCAGCAGGGCGAGCTTGCCCAGCACGCCGGACGAGCCGCGCGGCACCCGCACCGACCCGGTAACCGTTGGAAGCGGGCCGCGCTGCCGGGCGACCGCGCCCTCGATCTGCTCGATGACTGCGCCGGCCTCCGCATCACGCCCGTGAACCAGCAGCCAGCGCGGGCTTTCCGGGATGTAGCGCCGAATGTAGAGCACCACCGCCGCGATCGGCACGCCGGACAGGAATGCCAGGCGCCAGCCGATGCGGAGGCCGAAATGGTTCGGCGCGAGGAACTCGACCGCAACCAGCGAACCGAGAATGACCCCAATCCAGAATGTCGAGCCGATAATCAGATTGGCGGTGCCGCGCACCCGCGCCGGAATCAGCTCATCGATCGCCGACGTGATGGCCGTGTACTCCCCGCCGATGCCCGCCCCGGTCAGCAAGCGGCACAGGGTGAAGGTCGTCAGATTCCAGGAGAAGGCAGTGGCCGCGGTTGAGCATACGTACACGGCCAGCGTCCAGGTAAAGAGCGTTTTGCGGCCGAACCGATCGGCTAGATAGCCGAAAATCAGCGCGCCGATGACCGTCCCGAACAGGTAACCCGTCGAGGTGATCCCGAGCTGCGCGTCCGAAAAGTGCAGGGTGTCCGCGCTCTTAAGGGCCCCCGAAAGCGAGCCGCCCACGCCGCCCTCCAGCCCGTCGAGAAGGAAAGTGATCCCGAGCGCGGCCGCCATGCGGATGTGCCACGCGCTCCAGGGCAGCCGGTCCAGACGCAAGGGGATGTCGGTCTCGACAGAGGCTTCCATGGCGCCTAGACTTTCTGGCGGGCCCAGCCGCCGCGAAGAAAGAAAAAGCCACTCAGGACGAGCGAAAGCACCTGTGCCAGCAGCACCGCCACGAAAACCCCGTTGAGCTTGTAGTGCGTGTGCGTTCCCAGATACCAGGCCAGCGGCAGCTCCACTACCCAGAAGCCGAACAGGTTGATGTAGGTTGGGGTCAGCGTGTCTCCCGCTCCGTTGAATGCCTGGAGAAACACCGCGCTGAACGCGAAAAACAGGTTGGAAATGCTGAAAACCCGAAGGCATTCGACCGCCACCGGTTCGGCCTGGGGCTCGTGCGAGAAAACGTGCACGATGGGGTGCGCGAAGAAAGTAAACAGCGCGCACGCGACGCCGAGCAGCACCAGGTTCCAAACGCCGGTGCGCCAAACGGAAGATCGCGCGCGGTCCACCCCGCCGGCCCCGAGACTCTGGCCCACGAGCGTGCCGGCGGCGTTGCTGACGCCGATCGAGGGCAGCGTCACGAAATTGATGATGCGCAAAGCGATCGTGTATCCGGCGATCGCAGTCGGGCCGAATAGGCTCACAATCCGGATCAGCCCGAGCCAGCTGCCCTGGCTGAGGAGATACTGCGCCATGCCCGCGCTCGATATGCGTAAAAACCGGAGCATCTCGCCCACGTGGAACTTCAAGTGCTTGCGCGCGATGCGGAAGTGGCCGCTGCCCCGGCCCAGGATGTAGAACTGGGCGAGCAGCGCGACGCCTCGCCCGGTCAGCGTGGCCACCGCCGGGCCGGTGACGCCGAGCTTTGGGAAGGGGCCGACACCGAAGATCAGGAGTGGGTCGAGCACCAGATTGATCCCATTCGCGACCCACAACAAGCGCATTGCGAGTGCCGCGTCGCCGGCCCCGCGAAAGATCGCGTTGTTGAGCGAAAGGAGAATCACGACGCCCGAAAAGCCGAGCGTGATCCGGCTGTACATAGCCCCGACCTGCACAACCGGCGGGGTGGCCCCGAGCAGGTGCAGCAGTTGCGACGCGAAAAAGTACAGCGGAATGCCCAGCACGAGCGAAAGCACGATGCCGAGCATGATTGCCTGGACCGCGTCGATGGCCGCCCGATCCGGGTCGCCCTCGCCGATGCGCCGGGCCACCAGCGCGGTGACGGAAGCACCCAGCCCCGCACAGATCGCAAAGGTGACCGTCATCAGGGATTCAGCCAGGCCGACGGCGGCGACCGCGTTTGCGCCAAGCAGGCTGACCCAGAGGATGTCGACGACCGCGAAGACGGACTCGAGCCCGAGCTCGAGCATCATCGGCACGGCCAGCAGAACCACCGCTCGATTCAGGCTGCCGCTGGTCAGGTCCCGCTTCGTGCCCCCAAGCGACTCCTTGAGAACGCTGAACCAGCCCTGCCTGCCTTGCTCTTCTACCTCGACCAACGCCGCTCCCCGCAGGATGTTTCCCCTGCGAGGTTAGAAGCTTTCCGAGCTCGAAAGCTGGGCGGTTAGACCGACTTGTTTGTGCCCCTGCGCACAATTCTTAGAAGGACAGTTTGAGGGACAGCTCCAGGATGCGCCGCCCGGTCCGCAGAGGGGCCTGGCCGAAGGTCGCGGCGTTGGTGTTGGGCGCGGTCGCGATAGCCGTCGCGACAGGTTGGTTGACGGTGCCGTTGTTGTAGTTCAGGTTCAGCGCGTTCTGCTGGCCCGGAACCGAGGTCGCGAAGGTGGAGTTGGCGTGATTGATGAAGTTGAACGCCGCCACGCGCAGTTGCGCGACCGCGTGCTCGGTGGCGTGGAAGTCCTTGGCCGCCGTCAGGTCCGTGTTGGTGAAGGCGGGCGCATGAATGTAGGTCGGACGGTAGGTGCCTTGCTGCCCGATCTGCGGCAGCGAGAACGCGGCGTTGTTGGCGTACTGGTGCGGCAGCGTGCCGATCCCGGCGTTGCGCCGCACCACGGGCTGGAGTGAAACGTCGGGCGTACCAAGAAAGTTCTGCGACGTCACGCCCAGCGATTGCGGCAGGCCATTGCCGTCGATCACCTGCAGATTGCCGCCGAGGTTGAAGTTCGCGTTGTTGGACGCGATCAGGTTGGTGCCGCTCTGGAGGTTGGTAATCCCGGAGATCAGCCAGCCGTTGACCGCGCCCGCCGCGAGCCGGTTAGTAAAGACCCGTCCCACGTTGTAGGAGTAGGTTGCGTTGAAGATGTGCGTTCGGTCGAACGACTCCGGAAGGTAGCCGTTTCCGTAGTTGAACGGGTCGATCGCGGTGCCTGCATTGCTCTCACCCACGGGACCCGCGCCGAGAACCCCGAGCGCCTTTGAAAAGGTGTAGTTGACCCCGTAGTTGAAGGACCCCTGCTGCTTGTTCCATTGCACCTGGAGCGAGTTGTAGTTGGCGAACGCGTTGTGCTGCGAAACGTTCAGGTTGTGGTAGAGCGGATACGGCCGGTACTGGTCGATCTCATTGGAGCCAAGATTGGTAACGCTGTTGGAGGCTGTCGGCGTGTTGGTCGTGCCGGCCGCCGGGAACAGCGGCAGCGTCTTGCCCGTGGTCGGGTTGGGACCGTACAGCGCCCCGGGA
Organism: uncultured Acidobacteriaceae bacterium; assembly: GCA_964247255.1. Lineage (GTDB taxonomy): Bacteria > Acidobacteriota > Terriglobia > Terriglobales > Acidobacteriaceae > EB88. Next base: position 1,886 of record CAXTTW010000035.1, on the reverse strand, counting down.
TGGAGCGCGTTGATATTGTTCAGTGTGATGTTGCCGGTCGCGCCGTCGTTCAGCAGGTGCCGGGAAGCATTGCCGATGTAGGCGATCTCGAAGATGGAGTTGAAGGGGAACTTCTGATCCACCGCGAAGTTGTAGGTGTACACCTGCGGGATCTGGTCGTCGCCGGCCAGCAGGGCGCTCGCGCTGGTGTTCGGGATAAAGCCGCCCGCGGCCGTCGCTGTCGCCGCCGTCGAACTGACGGAGGAGAGCAGGATGTTGTTCGCGCTGGCCGTGCGCGCGCCCAGTACCGTGGCGATGCCCGAGGTCACGTCGTTGAACGAGTCGTGCGAGCGGTAGATGCCGAAGCCGGACCGCACCACCGTCTTGCCCGTTCCGTAGGCGTCCCACGCGAAGCCGACGCGCGGCTGCACATAGGCCCACACGGCGGGTACGCCGCTGAGCGGCACGTTCGGGTTGATGGCGTGCCACTCGATGCCGGGCAGGGACGGGTTCGAGCGGCTCGCGTACGCCGCCGGATCCCACACGGGCAGGCCCTGGCCGTGCGCGTCCGACCATGGCGCAAGGTGATCGAACCGGACTCCGAGATCGACCGTGAGGTGCGGGGTCAGGCGCCAGGCATCTTGCGCATAGCCGTCGATATTCCAGAAGTACACGTTCGGCGTGGCGTCGATGTTGGTTTGGTTGTAGTTGAAGACGCCGCCCTCGAGAAAGTTGGCCAGGTAGTTGCCGCCGTTGCCCGAGCCGACCGCGCCGGTCCAGTGCACCAGGCCCGCCTTCGGGTCGGTGATCGTTTCCGGGAAATAGTAGAGCTGGATCGCGCCGTTGGTATTCACAAAGGGCGCGACCTGGTGGTTGGTGTCGAGCTGCGTGAAGAAGCCGACACGCACGGTGTGCTTGCCCCAAACCTTGGTAAGGTTGTCGCCGCCCGTGCGCACCCACTTCTTCGCGTAGATACCGCCGTAGCTGCCGTCCGGGAACAGGGCTAGCGGCAAGCCATCGTTGCCGTAATCCTGGAACTGCGGGATCGCCTTGGAGCCGTTCGCGAACAGCCCCGGCGTAGTGTACTGACCGTTTGCTGTGGTCGCGGCGAAGTTGCCGGGGGTGAAGTTCTGCAGCAGCCACGCGCCTGACAGATAGAACTCGTTGGTCAGGGAAGGCGTAATGATCGCCGTGTAGTTCAGCGAGCCGATCTCGGAGTTGACCGTGCTCAGGAGGCCGCCGGGCGTGTTGACACCGCCAAGCGCGCCGCGCGGCGAATAGTACGGCACTTGCGGGAAGCCCGCCTTTCCGGCTTCCTTGCTGTACACGATGAACAGCTTGTTGCGCTCGTTGATGTCGTAATCCAGGCGCCCGCGCGCCTGCCACAGATTGTTCTGGGTCAGGTTGGTGATGGTGTAGTTGGACCCGCCCACGCTCGCGATGTTCGGCAGGGGCAGCGTGTTGAGCAGGATCTGCGTTTGCGGGTCGATGTTGCCAGCCAGGTTGCCGTTGATAAGCGGCGCGCCGTTCTTGCCGGTTACCGGGACCTTGTTGATGTTCGCGAAGGTAGAGCTGTTGACGCTGTCGCCCAGGTACTGGTTGAGCTGCGCCTGGCTGAAGTCGCCGTTGCGCATGCCGGCGGTCGGCACGAGCGTGCTCAGGATAGCCGCGCCCGCGCTGCCGTAAGCGTACGCGTTACGCTGCGCATAGTACTCGGCGCCGGTGAAGAAGGTGAGCTTTTTGCTCTTGGTGAATGCGAGCCCGGGGATGACGACCGGGCCGCCGAGCGTGAAGCCCGGGTATACCTGCCGGTCCGGCGGTTTCGACTGGGCCGTGTAGTTGGCCAGCCAGTCGGCGGAGTTGAGCTGCGTCGTGCGGGCGTAGGTGTAGAGCGAGCCGTGCAGGTG
>CAXTTW010000034.1:0-12848 GCA_964247255.1 uncultured Acidobacteriaceae bacterium | reverse complement strand
CTTTGTGCGGACGCAACTCCGTGCAGATCCACGAGCACGCGCGCGTGGTCGACTTCCCCGCCCTGGCCCGCCAGCTCGAGCCGCACGGCACCGTGCGCTGGAATGAGCTGCTGCTGCGCTTCCATCGCCCCCCGCACACCCTCACCGTTTTCCCGGACGGGCGCACGCTGGTGCAGGGCACCACGGACACGGCCCTGGCGCGGTCGCTCTACGCACGCTTCCTCGGCAACTGACCGGGCGGTTAGAATTGCGGAGCAGACCACTTTCCGCATAAGCGCACCATCACTACAAAGACACAACGGAGCCGCGTGAGCACAGCAGGACCCACCCAGCAAGCCAAACACCCGGTGCAGCACATGCGCCGCAACCCGCCCATCGCGGGCGAGGCGGAAGCGATCGCGGCCGCGCAGGGCGGCGACGGACGCGCCTTCGAGACGCTTTACGGCCTCCACAAGCGCCGCGTCTACTCGCTCTGCCTTCGCATGCTCGGCAACGTCGCCGAGGCCGAAGACCTGACCCAGGAGGCATTTCTCCAGCTCTACCGCAAGATCGGGACCTTTCGGGGCGACTCCGCCTTTTCCACCTGGCTGCACCGGCTCGCCGTCAATGTCGTCCTCATGCATCTGAGAAAGAAAGGCCTTCCGCAGGTGTCGCTCGAGGAAACGCTCGAGCCCTCCTCCGACGACGGCCCACGCAAGGACATCGGCGCGCGCGACCTAAACCTGTCCGGCTCCATCGACCGGGTCACGCTCGAGCGCGCGGTTGAAAATCTACCCCCCGGCTACCGGCTCGTCTTTGTTCTCCACGACGTGGAAGGCTACGAGCACAACGAGATCGCCGGCATGCTGGACTGTTCCATTGGCAACAGCAAGTCCCAGCTGCACAAGGCGCGCATGAAGCTGCGCGACCTGCTCAAGTCCGGACTGCGAAAGGACGCACACGAATGATGGAACAAACCCCGGATTGCGCCGCCTTCCAGCAAAGGCTTCCGCAGTTGTTCGAAGCTGAAGCCGACTTCTCGAACGAGCCGCACCTGCGTACGTGCGACAACTGCGCCGAGCTGGTGCGCGACCTCCAATACATCGCCCAGCAGGCCAAGCTGCTGATGCCTATCCACGATCCCGCGCCCGCGGTATGGGAGAACATCAAGACCGCCCTCGGGAGCACCCCGGAGCCCGCGCGCGAGGAGAAGCGCTAGGAGCGGTTTCACACATCCCTTAAACGCGGCAAGGCCCTGTGGGAGCCCTGCCGCACAGCGGGGCTCACGAGCAGCACCGAATCCCAGAAATTTGCTATGACACCGCTTTCACACGCGTACCGGCGCGTCGCGCTGCTGGGCTTCATGGGCGCGGGCAAGACTACCGTGGGTCGCCTGCTCGCCCCCATCCTGGGCTGGCGCTTTCTCGATACGGACGAGATTCTGGTCGAGCGGCACGGGGCTTCCATCGCCTCGCTGTTCGAGCGGTTCGGGGAGCCGCGCTTCCGGGAGTGGGAGGCAGAGGTGGTGGCCTCCGCCTTGGCTCAAGATGAAGCCGTTATCGCCCTGGGCGGCGGAGCGGTCGAGCATGCCGGAACGCGGGAGGTGCTGTTCGGGGATGCTGGGACGTTGACTGTGTTTCTGGAAACACCCTTGCCCGTCGCGCTCACCCGCTGCGCCGGAGAGCCTGGACCTCCGGTACGGCCCGTGCTGGCCGATGCTGAACGCCTGCACGCCCGCTTCACGTCGCGCCTGCCGCTGTACCGGTCCAGTCGATTGGCTATCCTGACGGAAAAGAGGACCCCTGCTGAGCTCGCCGGCGGCATTGCCGAAGCGGCAAGGCTCTCGACTCGAAGGACGAACGGCAGCGCCGCCGTTTCCAGCCCCGATGCGGTTTAGAGCTGACAACCGACAAGCGTCTTAGCATCCCTGACCCAAGATCAAGATCTGTCTGCTGAGGTGAGGCTTGCAATGAGCATGCGAAGACACTTTGCGGAAGTGCGCCCGCCGCCGCCCTCGGGATATTGGAGCTGCTTACTTACTGTCACTCAGCTCTGTCGGCCTTGAGGATGACTGCTCGCGCTCGGCGCGCTTCTTCCCGCGATTTTGGATCTCGTGCGCCTTGGCGATGGCTCCGAGCAGACCGGGATAGTGGCGATCCACTTCCGCGCAGCGGGAGGTGTTGAACATTGCCACGCCTTTGCGTTCACTGTGGATGAGTCCCGCTTCGCGCAAGATCTTGAAGTGTTGCGAAAGCGTCGATTTCGGAATCGTCCGATCGCCGACCGTCAAGAAGGTCGAGCAGTTTTCCCTGCAACCTTTGGCAATGTCGGCGTAGATGGCCACGCGTACAGGGTCCGAGAGCGCGTGAAGGATCGCCGCGACTGGGACCTCATCGATCGCAGGATGAATCAGCGGCCTCATCGCTTTACTTTAGCGCAAGCACGCTTTCTTGTTCATAAGGACCGAACTAATGAATCTTGGTGGCGTCAGCCTTTGTCTCATGTTCAAAGCGCGGCAACGGCTCACTCCCGGGCGCGCGGAAAGAGCAACTCATGGGTAAACTAAGCGGAAAAGTAGCGGTAATTACGGCGGCCACCTCCGGCATGGCTCTGGCCACAGCGAAGCGCTACGTGGAGGACGGCGCCTATGTCTTTATCACCGGCCGCAACAAGGAGCGCCTGGAGAAAGCTGTAACCGAGATCGGCAGCAACGTGACCGGCGTTCAGGCAAACTCTTCCAAGCTCGCCGACCTGGACAGGCTCTACGAAACAGTCAAGAGGGAGAAGGGCAAGATCGACATCCTCTTCGCGAGCGCCGGCGAGGGTACCTTCGCCTCGATCGAGGAAGTGACCGAAGAGCATTTCGACTCGATCTTCAACACCAACGTGCGGGGCACGCTGTTCACGGTACAAAAGGCCCTTCCGCTATTCAGCACCAATGGGTCCATCATCCTGAACGGATCGGTCGCCAGCGTGAAAGGCACTCCCCGCTTCGGCGTCTACGCGGCCAGCAAGGCCTCGCTGCGGTCCTTCGTACGCACATGGCTCGTCGAGCTGAAGGATCGAGGCATTCGCGTCAATCTTCTGAGCCCCGGAGCGGTGGACACCCCAGCGCTCACCGGCCTCGGCTTCGACGACGAGGTGAAGAAATACATGGCAACCCTGATCCCCCGCGGTTCGATAGGCCGGTCGGAAGAGATCGCGGGAGTGGCTGCATTCCTGGCATCGGATGATTCCAGCTACGTTAACGGGATCGAGCTGTCTGTGGATGGGGGTCAGACGCAAATCTGACGAATCCGCCATTCGCGACCTGTGTTGACCGAGGGCCTCGGTTCCGCGGCCCTCCTCGTCGCCGCTTCCACCCCGCCGGCAGCCGTTTCAGAACAAAGGCCTGTTTGCGCGGGGTAATCGCTCTCCCTGTCTGCACCGAGGGTCGACTGGTACCATCGAACCAAGGCGGCCGTCATCCAACCTACAGTGCAACCCGACAGCCGCACACGCGTGAGCCGCACACCTGCTAAGCGCCTCGGCCCCATCCCGGTCGATCAGCGTCAGCCCCAGCCGGAAGGCCCGCTTCCCCCCGGACGCACCGCATCGCGCATCACCGACTACCTGGAGCTGTTCAAGGTACGGGTCACGGGAATGATCGTACTCACCGCCTGGGCCGGGTTTTACCTCGGTTCCCTGCGGACCGGCATCAGCTCCATGCGGCCGGAACTGCTGGCGGTTCTGGTCGGGATCGGGCTGATCAGCGCGGGCGCGGCGGCCTTGAACGAAGCCTGGGAGCGAAAGTCCGACGCCCGCATGCGCCGGACGGCGAACCGTCCCATGGCCTCCGGGCGCATCGGGCTCGCGCACGGGCTCCTGCTGGCCTTCGCGGCCTCGGCTGTCGGCGCGGCTCTGCTGCTGCGCGAGGCCAACCTCCTCACGGCGCTGCTCACTCTCGGCACCTCCGCCGGCTACGTGCTCGTCTACACCCCGCTCAAGCGCCGCACCTCGATCGCTACGTTCATCGGCGCCTTTCCCGGGGCCATGCCGCCGCTGCTTGGCTGGGCGGCGGCGCGGGGCCGGGTCGAGTGGCCCGCCATCGCCCTCTTCGGCCTCCTGTTTCTGTGGCAGTTCCCCCACTTCATGGCCATCTCCTGGCTGTACCGGGAGGACTACGCCCGCGCCGGCATCCGCATGACGCCGGTGGTGGAGCCGAGCGGCGCAACCACCTTCGCCCAGGCCGTGATGTACGCGACCCTTCTGCTGCCCGCCTCGCTCGCGCCGGTCTACTTCGGTATCGCCGGCTGGTGGTACGGCGGGGTGGCGCTTCTCGCAGGTCTTGTTTACCTGGGCTATGCCATCCGTTTTGGCCGCATCACACATCCGCGAACGAGCACGGAAAGCAGGATGGTTGCGCGCGACCTGCTCAAGATCAGCATCATCTATCTCCCAGTGCTGCTGCTCACGCTCATGCTCGACGCGCGGCACGGTTAGAGGGATCCGCACATGGCCGCCACCGCAACAGAGATCGCCGCCGAGCCCATCACGCTGACCGCGCTGACCCACAGCTACGGCGACCGGCGCGCGCTCGATGGGTTGAGCTTCGCGGTCGGCGAGCGGGAGATCTTCGGCCTGCTGGGACCTAACGGCAGCGGTAAGACCACCCTGTTCCGCATTCTTTCTACCTTGATGACGCCCTCGGACGGCCGGGCCAGCATCGCCGGCTTCGACGTCTCGGTGCAACCGGCCCAAGTCCGGTCGCGGATCGGGATCGTCTTCCAGGCGCGGTCCATCGACCTCAAGCTCACCGTCGAGGAGAACCTGATGCACGCCGGGCACCTATACGGCCTGCGCGGCAAGACGCTTAAAACTCGAATCGAGCAAGTCCTCGACCGCGTCGCCCTGGCTGATCGCGCCAAAGCGTTCGTCGAAACGCTCTCCGGAGGCATGCAGCGCCGGGTCGAGCTGGCCAAGGGCCTCCTGCACGCGCCGTCGATCCTTTTGCTCGACGAGCCCTCGACCGGCCTCGACCCGGGCGCGCGCCGCGACCTGTGGCAGTACCTGCGGACGCTGCGCGACGAGGACGGCATTTCCGTGCTGGTCACCACGCACCTGATGGAGGAGGCCGAGTACTGCGACCGGCTCGCCATCCTGAGCGCGGGCCGTCTGGTCGCGCTGGGCTCCCCTGCCGACCTGCGCGAGGGCATCGGCGGGACGGTCGTGACGCTGGCCACGCGCACCGCGTCCGAGGCGCAAGCACTCGCGGGCGCGCTGCGCTCCCGGTTCGGCGTACAGGGGGCGGCGATGGGCGCGCATGTCCGTCTGGAGCACCCGGACGGACATCGTTTCGCCGCCGCCGCCGCCGAGGCCTTCCCGGAGCTGGTCGAAGGCGCGAGCGTGCAGAAGCCCTCGCTCGAAGCCGTCTTCATTCAGCGCACCGGCCACCGCTTCTGGCATGAACGCGACGCCTCGCCCGACGCCCTGATTCAAGAGGGCGAGCGCCGCGAAAACTTCCAACACCCGCTCTAGACCCGGAGTTCAAGACACCCATGGCAACCCTCGTACAAACGCCGGCGATCCTTTCCAGCCCGGCCGCGATCGCCCGGCCCTCGACCGCCATCGCCGCTTACTCGCTATGGCGGCGGGAGCTGGTCCGCTTTTACCGGCAAAAAGCCCGCGTGGTCGGCGTCATCGCTTCACCGCTCCTTTTCTGGCTGGTGCTGGGCTCGGGCTTCGCGAACTCCTTCCGGGGCTCGGGCGGCGGCCACTATCTGGGCTACTTCTTCCCCGGCTCGGTCGCGATGATCGTGCTGTTTACCTCCATTTTCTCGATGATGTCGCTGATCCAGGACCGCAACGAGGGTTTCCTGCTGTCCGTCCTGGCAGCGCCCGTTTCACGCTCGGCGATCGTGCTGGGCAAGGTGCTGGGCGGGGCCACGCTCGCGGCCATCCAGGGCTTTGTGTTCCTCATCTTCGCGCCGTTCGTGGGGGTCCACGCGGGCCTGGGCGCGATCCTGCTCGCGATGCTGGTCATTGCCATGCTTTCGTTTGAGCTCACGGCGCTCGGCTTCACCATCGCCTGGCCGCTCGACTCCCCGCAGGCCTTCCACGCCATCGTCAACCTGATCCTGATCCCGCTCTGGATGCTGTCGGGCTCGCTCTTCCCGGCCTCGGGCGCGTCCCTGTGGATGCACCTGCTGATGCGGCTCAACCCGCTTACCTATGGGGTCGACGCGCTCAGGAACCTGCTCTTCCCCGCGCAGACCACCGACGCTTCCCTGCCCGTCAACCTGCTCGTGACCCTGGGCTTTTGCGCGCTGTGCTTCGTCGCGTCCTGGGCCGCGGTCAACCGCCGCAGCAACAGGCCGGCCGCGTGAAAACCATGGCGGACACGACAGCTGCCCTCGACAACCGTCCCGCGACCCTAGGAGTCGCCGGCATCCTTGCCCTCAGCGCGGCGGCGACCGCTTTCCTGCTGTGGCTGTTGTACGTCCATCACGCGCCGGCGTCGTTCCGGGGGCGGCTGTTGTTCCTGCCCGCGCTCAACGCCGTGCTCAACGGCCTGGCCGCGATCGCACTCACCACCGGGTACGTCTTCGTTCGCCGGAGGGAGCTCGCGCGCCATCGCGCGTCCATGATCGCCGCATTCGCGTTTTCGTCCGTGTTTCTGCTCTCCTACATCGCCAACCACGCGATTCACGGCGATACGCTCTACCCGGTCCATAACGCGACCCGCACGGTCTACCTCACGCTGCTCGCGAGCCACGTCCTGCTGTCGATCGTCGCTTTGCCGATCGTGCTGATTACGTTCTTCCTCTCGCTGTCGGGCCGGTTCACGCAGCATAAGAAGCTGGCGCGGTGGACGTTTCCGCTGTGGCTGTATGTCTCCGTGACGGGCGTGGTTGTCTACCTGATGCTGCATGCTGCGGTCGGCGCAAGCTACTAGGGGCGTCGGGGTAATAGGACTATGGTAACGCGATCCGTCGCGGAGACGGCTTTTCCACTTCGCCGGGCTGCTATGCTTTGCCGGTAAACTAGCCGAGAGGGTGTTCGCATGCCGAAATCAGTCAATAAAGTCACACTGCTGGGGAACTTGGGCAAGGACCCGGAAGTGAAGTTTCTGCCGAGCGGCCAGGCGGTCGCCAACTTCGGCCTGGCTACCACGGACCGCATCAAGAGCAAGACCTCCGATGCCTGGGAGGAACGGACGGAGTGGCACAACATCACCGCCTACGGCCGCACGGCGGAGATCGTCCGAGATTACGTGAAGAAGGGCAACAAGTTGTACATCGAGGGCCGGCTCACCACCCGCTCCTGGGACGACAAGGAGACGAACAAGAAGGTGTACCGGACCGAGATCGTCGTCAACGATCTGGTGCTGCTGGGCGGTAAGGGCGAAGGGGCGGGCGACAGCGAGGGCTACTCCGGCGGCGCGAAGAGCTACGGGCGAGACAGCGGCGGCGGCCGAAACAACACGGCCTCCTTCGACCAGAGAGGCTCGCAAGCCCCGCAGGACGACTACGCGCACGCCGAGATCACCGACGACGACATCCCGTTCTAACGTGCTCTTCGAGTTTCGGTGACCCTCTTCAGAGAGTCGGTGCGGTTTTTCTGGACGGAAAAGCCGCGTAAGGGGTGGTGCTTTCGGGGGTTGAAACTTGAAAAGCGCTTTCCCGCGCATCCAACCCGCCCAGGAGGGTTCTATGGCAACTAAGGAGTTCCGCTGCGCAAACGTCGGCTATACCGAGTGCGAGTGGCGTTTGGAAGGCGAGTCGGAAGAGGAGATGGTCTCGCAGATCAAGGCGCATGCGTCTGAGGTCCACCATCTCGATCTGAAGGAAGAGGCCGTCCAGCACGTACGGAACGCGATCCATGATGTGGCTTGATAGACTGGGCGCACATGCTGGGTGAAGAAGAGTTCCGCCGTCACGCCGACCATGCTGTCGAGGCGCTTAAGCAGGCCTTGATCGAACAGGAAGCCGAGGGCGGTTTTGAGGTCGAGGAGAACAACGGCGTGCTCAACGTCGTTTTCGAGGTGCCCAAGGGCAAGTTCGTGGTGACACCCAACACGCCCGTCCGGCAGATATGGATTTCGGCGCTCTCGACCTCGTTCAAGCTGGACTGGAGCGTTGAGCAGAAGCAGTTCGTGCTGCTGAAGACCGGCGAGGGCCTGCAGGCGCTCATGGCGCGGCTGATTCAGCAGTTCCAGGAGGCTTGACGCGCTCTCGGTCGCCATCATCACGCGGGACGAGGAACGCAATCTGCGGCGCATCCTCCCTATCGTGACTGAGCTTGCCGATGAGTTGATCGTCGTGGATTCCGGGTCGACCGATGGGACGGTCTCCGTCGCCGAGAGCTTCGGGGCGCATGTTTTTCGCCGCGAGTGGCACGGCTTTGGTCCGCAGAAGAACTTCTCGATCGCGCAGTGCTCCTCGGAATGGATTCTGTCCCTGGACGCGGATGAGCTGCCCTCCCCTGAGCTGATCGCCGAGATCCCCCGCTTCCTGGCAACTGCTCCGGCCGGACTGGCCGGCTGCTCCGTACCGCGCCGTAATTTCTTTCTAAGCCGCCCAATGCTGCACGGGGGCATGTACCCGGACCGCAAGCTTCGCTTGTTCCGGCGTGGGCGGGCCCGGTTTGAGGAGCGCGCCGTCCATGAATCGATGATCGCGGACGGTCCTATCGCGGCGCTTGCCGGGGAACTACTCCACGACGCTTACCCGAGTCTGGAGCTCTATCTGGATCATATGAACCGCTACAGCTCCGCGGCCGCACTGCCGAAGCAGAGCCGCTCGCTGCCCGCGTTTCTCTGGAACACGCTCGCCAACCCGCTCGCAACCTTCATCTATAACTACGGTCTGCGTGGCGGCTTCCTCGACGGCCGCGAGGGCTTTCTGCTGCACCTGTACCACTCGGCTTACGTGAGCTGGAAGTACGCCAAGGCGTGGGAGCGAGGCCGCTAGAGCTTGTGTTCCGTGCCCTTCCCACCCGGCCCGAGCGCCCGGCCCAGTCCTTCCAAGACGGCAACCCCCGTTGCAAGCGCGCGCCGGGCGTCCTTGCTCCCCAGCAGCCTGCGCCCGGTCGCGAAAAGCGAGGGCGGCTCAGCGGCAGGCTCGGCGGTCAGCACGGGCGTCAGCTCGTTGACCACGCGATGCAGAGCCTCCGGGTTCAGCTTGCCCGCCAAATCGATCAGCACAAGCAGGTTGCGGATCGCCTGCATCGACTGCGGCGTGGTGATGACGCTGGTCACCTGCGTCAGCACCTCGTCCCCCGCGCCGAGCAGGCCGCGGACAAAGTCGAGGGTCTTGGTGTCATGCAGGGTTTGGAGTGTCCGGTAGGCGTTCAAAACCGCGTCCGCGTGGTCGAGCGGTGCATTGTCGAGCCTGCGCTGCGTTTCTTCCCATGCCGGCCGCGGCTGCGGCCGCATTTCCACTGCCTTCGCCATCGCTAGCTCCTGTGCCCGTTCGTATGGCCGTTGCTGCCGTTCATCCCTATCTGGACCAGTGGCTGCGTGCCCGGCATGGTGTAGTCGGCCCGCTTCCACTTGCGCTCTACTTCGACCCCGTTCTGCGGGGTAGGGTGGCCGTTGCGGAAGTTGATGACCTTAAGCGGGCTTTCCCCCTTGTAGGGCAGTACTGTCATCTTGACCGAAAGCTCCTTGTACGCGGGCGTATGAGTCGCGTTGTCGGTGTCGCTCGAGCTCAGACGGTTGACCGGCTCGCGCCCGTTCGCGGTATTGAGCGGCACGTACAGCTGGTTGCCCTTGACCCGATCGGTGACCAGCACCTGCATGCGCAGGGTGTCGCGGCGCGAGGCGATGTCGACCCACTGACCGCTGGCGATGTTGTGGTGCGCCGCCAGCTCGGGAGAAACCTCGACCCAGCGATCAGGCGTGGTTTCCTCGATGCCCGGCACGCGCTGCGTCATGTTGCCCTCGTGGAAGTGCTCCATTACGCGCCCGTTATTCAGGTGCAGGTCGAACTTCGCATCCTCGACCTCGATCGGCACCCGGTGCTCCAGAGGGTAGAACTTGGCCTTGCCATCCGGGAAGGCGAACTTTTCCTTGTACAGGAGCGGCTGGTCGGTACCGTCCAGCGCCACCGGCCATTGCAGGGTTTTGTAGCCCTCCAGCCGCTCGTACGTCACGCCGGCAAACAACGGCGCGAGCGAGGCGCACTCGGCCATGATCTCGGAAGGGTGCTTGTAGGACCAATGAGCGCCCAGGCGGTTGGCGACGTCCTGGATGATCCGCCAGTCGGGCCGCGACTCGCCGAGCGGCTCGAAGACCTCGTACAGGCGCTGGATGCGCCGCTCCGTGTTGGTGAAGGTGCCGTCTTTCTCGAGCGAAGGGCTGGCCGGCAGGACGATGTCCGCGAACCGGCAGGTTTCCGAAAAGAAGATGTCCTGGACGACCATGAACTCGAGCCGCTCGAAACCGCCCGCGACATGGTTCGCGTTCGAGTCGGCCGAGTACATGTCCTCACCGAACAGGTATACGCCGCGCAGCTTACCCTCGTACACCGCGTCGATCATCTCGTGGTTGTCAAGGCCCCGCTCCTTTTTGAGCTGGGCACCCCAGCCTTTCGAGTACCGCGCGTTGGCTTCCTCGTCGTCGCACTTTTCGTAGCCCGGGAACATGTTGGGCATGCAGCCCATGTCGCTCGCGCCCTGCACGTTGTTGTGGCCGCGCAGGGGGTAAGCCCCGGTGCCGGGCCGCATGTAGTTGCCGGTAGCGAGCAGCAGGTTGGAGATGGCGGTCGAGGTGTCCGACCCCATCACGTGCTGGGTCACGCCCATCGCCCACAGGACGCAGACGGCCCGCTCCTTCGCGATCAGCTCGGCGATCTCCTTCAGGCGCGCGGCCGGGATACCGGTGGCCTGCTCCGCCATCTCCATGGTCGCCCACTTCAGGCTCTGGTAGTAGGCGTCGAAGCCGTTGACCCAGCGCTCGATGAACTCCATCTTGGCCAAACCGGAATCGATGATGTGCTTGGTCATCGCGGAGAGCCAGACGATGTCGGTGCCCGGCTTGGGCGAGAAGAAAATGTCCGCCCGGCGCGCCATCTCGTGCTCGCGGATATCGGCGACGACGAGCTTGAGCCCGTGATTCTTCTGCGCCTGCTTCACGCGCGTCGCCCACACAGGGTGGCTCTCGGAAGTATTGGAGCCGATGATGAGTACCAGCGAGGCCTTGCCCATGTCGTGGATGGACCCGGAGTCTCCGCCGTAGCCGACCGTGCGGAACAGCCCCTGGGTCGCGGGCGACTGACAGTAGCGCGAGCAATTGTCGACGTTGTTGGTGCCCACCACGGCCCGGGCCAGCTTCTGCATCAGGTAGGCTTCCTCGTTGGTGGTCTTCGAGGAAGCGATAAAGCCCAGCGCATCCGGCCCGTGTTCCTGCTTGATGGCCAGAAACTTTTGCGCCATCAGGTCGAGCGCTTCTTCCCAGCTCGCCTCGCGGAAAGTCTCGCCGTCGGCGTTGCGGATCAGCGGGCGGGTCAGCCGGTCCTTGTGGTTCACGTAGTCCCAGCCGAACTTGCCCTTCACGCAGGTCGAAATATCATTGGTCGCGCCCTTCGAAGGCTCGACCTTCAGGATGTGGCGGCTCTCGGGCTGCGTCCAGATGTCGAACGAGCAGCCGACGCCGCAGTAGGTGCACACCGTCTTGGTTTCCTTGTTGCGCATCTTGCGCATGGCGGCTTCGGTTTCGGAAACCTTGAGAATCGGCCCGTAGCCCATCTCCGGCTCCACCGCCTTGACCAGGTCGATCATCTGCTCGGTGGCCTTGGCAGGCCAATTAGTCAGGTAGCCGGCGTGGCCGATCATCGACTTTTCCATCAGCGCGTTGCAGGGGCAAACGGTGATGCAGTGGCCGCAGGAGACGCAGGAAGAGCCGCCGATGGTGTGGCCGCCGTCCCACTGCACGCGGGGGTGCGGGTCTTCCCAGTTGATCGAAAGCGTCTCGTTGACCTGGTAGTTCTGGCAGGCCTGCACGCAGCGCCCGCACAGGATGCACTGGTCCGGGTCGTAGCGGTAGAAGGGGTTGGTCTCGTCCTTCTCGTAGGGCTTGGTCTTGTACGGGTGCTCCTGATGCTCCACCTTGAGCAGCGCGGTGGTGTTGTGCACCGTGCAGTTTTGATTGTTGTTGTCGCACACCGTGCAGTAGAGCAGGTGGTTGCCGAGAATCACGTCGAAAGCGTCGGCCTGCGCCTTCCTCGCCCGCGCGCTCTCCGTCACCACCTTCGCGCCTTCGGCCACCCTGGTGGCGCAGGCACGCACCAGTGCCCCGTCCACCTCGACCATGCAGGTGTCGCAGGTCTGGATGGGCCCCAATTGCGGCAGGTAGCAGACGTGCGGCACCTCGCTCGCGGTGCCGCCCAGGGTGCGCTGGAGCGCGTCGATGAGCGGCTCGCCCGCGAGCGCGTACGTGGCCGCGCCGTTGACGCTGATCGTGCACTCGGAACGAGGCTCGCTGCTGTGCGGGTGCGCTAGCGGCAGGAGGGGCGACGGGGACATCTGCGACGTGGTTGCCATGGCTTCTATTTGGATGCTACAGCAGCGCGCCGAGGCCGTTTTGCGGCGTTGGGTTGTCCGGCTAAAAAGGCCAAAAGATAGCTAACGGCGCCGGCCGGCACGCAGACTGAGCGCCAACAAGAGCCAAGCCGCGGCACACGGGACAAGAAGCCCCGCCCGCAGCGACCCGGCTGCCGCGGACATAAGCCCGGTGAGCCAGGGGCCCACCGCTGAACCGAGCCCGGCCGCCAGAAAGACCCGATTGCCCCGGTAGCGCGCCGTCGCAATGGCCAGCAGGAACGGATACAGCGGCCCCAGCGCCGCGCCAAGCACAAAGGCCAGCCCAGCCAGCGCGGTCGGCCCCCGCG
>CAXTTW010000033.1:0-12866 GCA_964247255.1 uncultured Acidobacteriaceae bacterium | reverse complement strand
CCTCCAGGGGGCCGAAAGCCCCGATACGCCCGTGCTCCGCCTGGGCGGCGGCAACGACTTCGCGCTCGGCGCGGCCTCCTTCGACGACGGCGGCGTGGTCGTCGTCGCCCTTCCGCTGCCCCAGGGCCTGGGCGACACCATCGGCGGCATCGCCGCGGGCACCCGCGAGTACTACGCCACCTACCGCGAGCGCCGCGCCCTGCGCAGCACCTTTCTCCTGCTCTTGTCGCTCGTCACCACGCTCACCTTTTTCGCCTCCTCCTGGCTCGCGCTGTTTCTTTCGCGCCAGATCACCGCGCCGGTCGAAGCCCTGGCCGATGCCATGGACGCTATCGCCGAGGGCGACTACCGCCGGCGCATCGCACCCACCGCCACCGAGGAGCTCAGCGAGCTGATCGGCTCCTTCAACCAGATGGCTACCGATCTCGAGGAGTCCCGGCTCATCGCCGATTCTTCCACCGCGCAGATCGAGCAGGCCAACCGACGCCTCGAGCATCGACGGCACGAACTCGAGCTGATTCTCGAAACCATTCCCTCGGGCGTCGCGGTGCTTGACGGCGCGCGCTCGGTGCTCCAGGTCAACCGTGCGTTTCTCGATCTCGTCAGCGCGCCCGCCTCCCGGCCGAAACTCGACCAACTGCTCCCGCCCGCGATCCTCGAGGAGGTACTCCGCCTGGAGCGGAGGGCCCAGCGCATGGGCGTGGCCGGGGTCGAGCTGGAGCTGCCCGCGCAGTCCGGCACCCGGTCGCTTTCGGTCACCATTGCCGTGCTCCACCTCGGTCCCGACAGCGAAGGGCACGACCGCTGCGGCTCGGTCCTGGTCCTCGAGGACGTTTCCGAGGTCCTCCAGGCGCAGCGCCAGGTCGCCTGGAAGGAGGTGGCCCAGCGCGTCGCCCACGAGATCAAAAACCCGCTTACCCCTATCCTGCTCTCGGCCGAGCGCATCCAGCGCCAGCTCGACCGCAACCCGCACCTGGCCGACCCCGTCGTCCGCAAGTCCACCGAGGTCATCCTCGGCTCGGTCGAGGGCATGCGCCTCCTCGTCGACCAGTTCGCCGCGCTCGCCGAGTTTCCCGCCGCCCAGCCCCGGTCCGCCTCGCTCAACGCCATCGCGGAGTCGGCCTTGCTCCAGTTCCACGGGCGGCTCGCCAACATTCGCATAGACCTGGCGCTGGATCCCGCGCTCCCGCCCATTCTGGCCGACCCCCACGGCCTCCAGCGTGCCCTCGCTATCCTTATCGACAATGCCGCCGAAGCCATGAGCACGTCGTTCCACCGCGTCCTGCGCATTGAAACTTCGGCCGGCGAGCACTCCGGCATGGCTGAGCTCACCGTGTCCGACACTGGCCCCGGGTTAAGCCCCGAGGTCCGCGAGCGCCTGTTTCTACCCTGGTTCTCGACCAAGCAACGCGGCACCGGACTGGGTTTGGCGATCGCGGCGAAGATCGTCGCCGACCACCACGGAACGCTCCGGGCCGAGCAGCGCGGAGCCTCCGGCGCTTGCTTCGTTCTTGAGCTTCCCCTCGCCCGCGCCGTCGAACCGGAGACGGTCTCCGCGTGACCCATATCCTTATCGCTGACGATGAAGCCGACATTCGCGCATCCCTGTCGGAGATCCTGACCGAAGAAGGCTATGCGGCGGCCGCCACCGGCTCTGCCGGCGAGGCGCTGACTCTTCTACGCGACGCCCACTACGACGTCCTCCTGCTCGACATCTGGCTGCCGGACGGCGACGGGCTCGACGCGCTGGCGGAGATCGGCACTCTGCCCGCGGAAGGCAGGCCCGAGGTCATCATGATCTCCGGCCACGGCTCCATCGAGGCCGCGGTGCGCGCCACCAAGCTCGGCGCCTTCGACTTCCTTGAGAAGCCCCTCTCGCTGGAGCGCACCCTTATCACCATCAAGAACGCTGTCGAAAAACGCCGCTTGCGCGCCGACAACCGCGAGCTGAAGCAGCAGCTGCCCCGCGGCGCGTCCATTACCGGCAACAGCGTTTCCGCCCGGGCGCTGCGCCGGCAGATCGGGCTCATGGCCCCCACCAACGGCCGCGTGCTCATCTTCGGCGAGTCCGGCACGGGCAAGGAGCTGATCGCGCGCGCCATGCACGCCGAAAGCCCTCGCGCCGACCGCGTCTTTCTCGAGCTCAAGTGCGCCGCGATCCCCGAGGATTTTATCGAGTCCGAGCTCTTCGGCCACCGCAACGGGGCGGTCGCGGGCGCGCCGCCGGACAAGCGCGGCACCTTCGAGCGGGCCGACGGCGGCACCCTTCTGCTGGACGAGGTGGGCGACATGAGCCTTAAGACGCAGGCCAAAGTGCTGCGCGCGCTCGACGAGCAGAGCTTTACCCCGCTCGGCGGACGCGAGCCGCTGGAGGTGGACGTGCGCGTGATCGCCACCACGAACAAGAACCTCGAGGAGGAGATCGCGCACGGCAATTTCCGCGAGGACCTGTTCTACCGGCTCAACGTGATCCCGTTCTTCGTCCCGCCGCTGCGCGAGCGCCGCGAGGACATTCCCCCGCTGGTGCGCGGCTTCCTCGCCGAGCTGGGCCGCGAGTACGGCCGGCCCAACGTGGAGATCGCCCCGGAAGCGGTCGAGGCCATGCAGGGCTACCCTTGGCCCGGCAATGTCCGCGAGCTCAAGAACATCGTCGAGCGCATGCTCATCCTGAATCCGCGGGCGGCCCGCCTGGAGTGGCGCCACCTGCCCGCGCCCATGCTGAAGGCGAAAGCGGCCGGCCCGGGCGAGGAGTTTGCCTCGCTCCAGCAAGCCCGCGAGGCCTATGAGCGCGACTTCATCCTCCGCAAGATCGACGAGTGCCACGGCAACATGAGCCGCGCCGCCGAAGCCCTGGGCCTCGAGCGCTCACACCTATACCGCAAAATGCGCGCGCTCGCTATGCCCGTGCGGGAAGCCTAAACATTGCCTGAACGCAAGAGCCTGCCACTCGATGCGCATAGTTAGACTCGGGTCACCCTGAGCGCAGCGAAGGACTCCCTTTTCTATCACGGAGCGCGTAAGGCAGCTCCTCTCTCGCTGCGCTTCTCAGAACGAATTCGTCGCGGGCCTGAGAGTGACCTAGCCTGGAGAGCTTGCGTAGACCGGGCCGACAGCGGGGCTGCTACCCTAAACCCGTTGCCCGCCCCCGACTACCACTGGAAGCCCCGCCACAATCCGTGGCTCATCGCGATGACGGTCACGCTCGCGACGTTTATGGAGGTGCTCGATACCTCTATCGCCAACGTCGCGCTGCCGCACATGGCGGGCTCGCTCGGGGCGAGCAGCAACGAGGCCACATGGGTGCTCACCAGCTACCTGGTCGCGAGCGCCGTCGTCCTGCCCATCTCCGGCTGGCTCCAAAACCGGTTCGGCCGCAAACGGTTCTACATGTCCTGCGTGGTGGTGTTCACGGTCGCCTCGCTGCTGTGCGGCCTTTCGGTCTCGCTGCCCATGCTCATTCTCACCCGCATCCTGCAAGGGCTGGGCGGCGGCGGCCTCGCGCCCAGCGAGCAGGCCATCCTCGCGGACACCTTCCCCGTCGCCAAACGCGGCCAGGCCTTCGCCGTGTACGGGATGGCGGTTGTGGCCGCGCCTGCGATCGGCCCCACCCTCGGCGGCTGGATCACCGACAACTACAACTGGCACTGGATCTTCTTCATCAACCTGCCGGTCGGGCTCTTGTCGCTGTTCCTCAGCAACCGCCTGGTCGAGGACCCGCCCTATCTGGTTGCGCGCCGGGCCGAGGTGACGGGCCAGCGGGTCGACTTCGTGGGGCTGGTCACGGTCGCCGCCGGCGTGGGCTCGCTCGAGTTCGTGCTCGACAAGGGGCAGGAAAAAGACTGGTTCGGCTCGGACCTAATCGTGGCGTTGACGGCCGCCGCGGTCGCGTTTCTGGTGTTTTTCGCCGCGTGGGAATGGCGGCATCGCGACCCCATCGTCGACCTGCGCCTGCTCCGCATCCGCAACTTCGGCACCTCGGTCGGCCTGCAGTTCATGCTGGGCATGGTGCTCTTCGGCTCGACCGTGCTGATTCCGCAGTTCATGCAGGGGCTTTTGGGCTACACGGCGGAGCGCGCCGGCATGGCGCTCTCGCCGGCCGGCTTCGCGCTGATGTGCATGATGCCCGTCGTGGGCCAGATCGTCGGGCGGGTGAGGGATCAGCGCAAGCTGGTCGCCCTGGGCTACACCATCACGGCGATCGGCTTGTACAACCTGACCCGGCTTGACCTCGAAGTCAGCTTCGGCACCCTCGCCATGTGGCGCATGTTCCAGGTGTGCGGGCTGGCGTTCGTCTTCATTCCTATCAGCACGCTCAACTACGTGGGGGTGCCGCGCGAAAAGAACAACCAAATCTCGTCCTTGTCGAACTTTGCGCGCAACCTCGGCGGCTCGTTTGGCACGGCGCTGCTGACGACCTTTCTGGAGCGCACTGCGCAGGCCCACCAGCAGGTGCTCGGCGCGGCGGCGGTCGCGGGCGGACTCGCGTACGAGGGCTGGGTCGCGCAGACGCAGGCCGCGCTCGAGAAGATGGGCCGGGCCGGGGCCCGGCAACTGGCGGAAGGGCAAGCCTACCAGGAGCTGCTGCGCCAGGCGAACATGCTTGCCTACCAGAACGCCTTCTGGCTGCTCGCGATGACGGTCGCCGCGCTGGTGCCGGTCCCGTTTCTGATGCGGTGCCCGCCGCGCAAGCCTGACGCCGCCCAGGGACTCAAGGAGCCTTAAGCGCTCTTGCCCAGAAGCCCGTGCGGGTCCAGCACGAACTTCTTCGCCACCCCCGAATCGAAGTCCGCATAGCCTTTCGGCGCTTCGTCGAGCGGGATCACCGTCGCGTTCACGATCCTCGCGATCGGCAGACGGTCGTGCAGGATCGCCTGCATCAGCATGCGGTTGTACTGCAGCGTGGGCGTTTGGCCGGTGTGCAGGTGCAGCGACTTGGACCAGCCCTTGCCGAACCGCACCTTCAGCACCCCGTTTTTGGAGTCCTCGTTGGGCGCGCCCGGGTCCGAAACCACATACAGCCCAGGGATCCCGATGCCGCCCCCGACGAATACCACGTCCATCAGCGAGTTCAGCACGCTGGCCGGGGCGGCCTCTTCCTTCGCGCCGTGGCCGCTGGCTTCAAAGCCGACGGCGTCGATGCCCGCATCCACCGACGGCTCTCCGGTGATTGCGGCGATCTGGTCGGCGAGCGATTCGGACTGTGAGATATCGACCGTCTCGTAGCCCATCTTCTTCGCGTGCGCCAGACGCTCCTTGTTGCGGTCGCCCACAATGACGACAGCCGCGCCCAGGATGTACGCCGAAGCCGCGGCAGCCAGACCGACCGGTCCCGCGCCCGCCACATACACGGTCGAGCCGACGCCGACCCCGGCGGTGACCGCGCCGTGGAAGCCGGTCGGCAGGATGTCGGACAGCATGGTCAGATCGCGGATTTTCTCCATCGCCTGCGCCTTGTCCGGAAACTTGAGCAGGTTGAAGTCGGCGTAGGGGACCATGACGTACTCGGCCTGGCCGCCGACCCACCCGCCCATGTCCACGTAGCCGTACGCGCCGCCGGGCTGGGCGGGGTTCACGTTGAGGCACACGCCGGTGAGCCGCGCCTTACAGGCCCGGCAGCGCCCGCAGGCCACGTTGAAGGGCACGGAGACCAGGTCGCCCTTCTCGATAAAGAGCACGTCGCGCCCCTTCTCGATGACCTCGCCCGTGATCTCGTGGCCGAGGACCATGCCGGTCGGAGCAGTGGTGCGGCCCCGGACCATGTGCTGGTCGGACCCGCAGATGTTGGTCGCCACCAGCTTGACGATGACGCCGTGTTCGATGGTTTTGCCGCTGGGGTCGGCCAGCTTGGGGTAGTCGATGGACTGGACCTCGACCTTGCCGGGACCCATGAAAACCACGCCGCGATTCGATGCCATGTGCTTCTCCTTATCGTTTGAGCGCGCGCTTGCCGCGCAGCAGAAGGTAGGCGAGGGCGCAGCAGCCGGCGATGCCGCCGAGGTGCGTGGGCAGGCTGCGCGCCGGAGCCGGGCTGTGCCTCAGGTTGACCGAGGTATCCCCGACCGCCACCACCGCGACCAGTAGCAGGCACCGGCCCAACACTTTCCGGTCGCCCGCTTGCGCGAGCAGCAACACGATGCCGCCCAGCGAAACGTCGCGTACGGCCGCCGCGCGGAGGTACGCCGTGCCCGCGTTCCCGTTAGTCGGCACGCCATACATCGACGACGAGCTCTCGGGAAATAGCACGCCCGCCGCGCCCAGAGCGAGCAGAGCCGCGCCCGTGCCGGTTGAGGCCCAGTAAAGCAGCGGCCCGTTCTCCGCCAGATCTCGGAGTTCCATGCTAGCGGACCGCCGCCGCGCCTGCCTCGGCGACCTCTTGGTCCTGCGCGCCGGAGCCGCCGCTCACTCCGATGGCCCCGACCACCTTACCCCCCTTCTTGAGCGGGAGGCCGCCGGCGAAGATCATGATGCGTCCGCCGTTGGAGGCGTGGATGCCGAAAAACTGCTGCCCCGGCTGCGCATTGTCGCCCAGGTCCTTGGTCGCGATGTTGAATGCGCGCGCGGTAAAAGCCTTACTCTGCGCGATGTCGATCGAGCCCAGCCAGGCCTCCGCCATGCGCGCGAACGCGAGCAGATTGCCGCCCTCGTCGACCACCGCGATGTTCATGGGCTGGCCGATCTCGCCAGCTTTCTTCTCAGCCGCAGCGATCGCCTGCCGTGCTTGCTCCAGTGTCAGTTCCTGTGCCATGTGTGGGGTGGTCTCCTTCCCGTACTGGGATGCGCGGAGGGGGGCGAAAGGCGATAGACTCAGACCTTGCGCCTGCCCGTTGCGGCCAGGCGCGAAGATTCACGGACGCTTGCGGTTCCGGGGCGCGCCGTTGTGTTAGTTTTCATCCGG
Source organism: uncultured Acidobacteriaceae bacterium (assembly GCA_964247255.1). Lineage (GTDB taxonomy): Bacteria > Acidobacteriota > Terriglobia > Terriglobales > Acidobacteriaceae > EB88. Next base: position 5,971 of record CAXTTW010000033.1, on the reverse strand, counting down.
GTGCTCGATAAGTGCCCGTTCTCCGGGAGGGTTTCGACATTGGGCAAAAGCATGGTTCCCAAACGCTTGTTCTTCACCAAGGGCGTAGGGCGGCACAAGGAGCGGTTGACTTCATTTGAAATGGCGCTGCGCGACGCGGGCGTGGCCTCGCAGAACCTGGTGCGGGTTTCATCGATCTTTCCGCCGAACGCGAAGCTGATCAGCCGCAAGGAAGGGTTGACCTACCTGTCGCACGGCGAGGTGGTGTTCGCGGTGATCGCGGAAAACTCGACGCGTGAGCCGCATCGCCTGGTCACCTCCTCGATCGGCGTGGCCATCCCGACCGACCGCAACACCTACGGCTACCTGAGCGAGCACCACTCCTTCGGCGAGACCGAGGAGCAGGCCGGCGAATATGCCGAGGAACTGGCCGCCGAGATGCTCGCGACCACCCTCGACGTGGAGTTCGACCCGGACAAGAGCTGGGACGAGAAGAAGGAGATTTACAAGATCTCCAACAAGATCGTCCGCACGGCGAACGTGACGCAGTCGGCGGTCGGCGACAAGCGCGGCCTGTGGACCACGACCCTGGCGGCCGCGATCCTGATCTTCGAATAGAGTTTCGCTTTACAAGCGGCGCGCGGCGCGCCTAAGCTGGGCAGCCGCCGGGGATTCTCGCGCAGACGAGCGCCCCCGGCGGCTGTTCCTTTTCCGGCCTCCTTCGCGGATGCCGGCTCGTGCTGCATCGCCTCTTCGTCCAAGGGCGATTTTCGACCCGCCTTCCGTCGGAAGCAGCGTTTTGCGCCAGCCCCGCGGGCCCCACTGCCCGCCGACGCCCACGCCCTGCTCACGCCCGGAGGTTCCTCTTGCTCAAGAACAATCTTCTTCCCGTCCTGCTGCTCGCCGCGGCATGCTCGCCGCTCACCCAAGCCCAGCTGCCTTCTAACGCCACCGTGTATGCTTCCGGGCTCCAGGGCCCACGCGGCCTGGCTTTCGGACCGGACGGCTCGCTCTATGTCGCCGAGGGCGGTCTGGGCGGCACTACCTCGACCGTCGGCCAGTGCACGCAGGTCCCCGCGCCGGTCGGCCCTTACTCCGGCGGGCTCACCGCGCGTATCTCCAAAATCTCGACCACCGGGACGCGCACGACTCTGGTCGCGGGCCTGCCTTCCGCCAGCGACCATGAATCCGGCTACCTCGGCGTGGCCGGGGTGGCGTTTCTCGACGGCAGCTTGTATGCGGCCACGGCGGGCGGCGGCTGCTCGCATGGCAACCCCGGCTTCCCCAACGCGGTGCTCAAGATCGACACGACCAGCGGGGCATACACGCAGGTCGCGGACCTGAGTAAATTCATCCAGAGCAACCCTGGCGTGTACCCCAACGCGGGCGACTACGAGCCGGACGGCTCCTGGTACGGCCTGATCGCGGCGCGCGGCGTTTTGCTGGCGGTCGAGGCCAACCATGGAGAGGTCGTCGCGATCGCGCCGAACGGGCAAACGGCGCTGGCTCTGGACCTGTCCGCCACGCAGGGACACATCGTGCCCACTTCCATCGCCGCTTCCGCCAACAACGTCTACATCGGCAACCTCAACATCGCGCCCTTCGATTCCGGAAGCTCCCGGGTGCTCACCGTTTCCCCCGGCTCGTTCCTGTATGACCCCCTGCCCGGCTTTACGCTGCCGAACTACGGACTGGGGCAGTACCGGGTCGCCTCGTCTAAGGCGGGCTTCACCACGATCACGGGCCTGGCCGTAGGGCCCGACGGCTTGATGTACGTGCTGGAGCTGTCGGCGAATGGCGGCATCGCGCCGGGCACGGGCAAGGTGGTGCGGGTCAGCCGCGCGGGCGCGATCGAGGACGTCGTCAGCGGCCTGTCGCTGCCCACCGGCATGACCTTCGGACCGGACGGCGCGCTGTACATCTCCAATCTTGGAGCGGTGCCGGGGAGCGCGGGCCAGGTTCTTCGCGTCGCGGTAACACCGGCAAAGTAAACTCACTCACGGCGGCAATCCGCCTGGAGCGAGCGACTTGGCTGGACAACAGAACTTCCGGATCGGGCTGGTGCAGATGCGCTGCACCCCCGATCCCGACGAAAACCTAGAGGCAGCCGCAGACTGGGTGCGCCGGGCCGCCCGCGAGGGCGCGGCCATCGTATGCCTGCCGGAGCTGTTCCGCGCGCAGTATTTCTGCCAGCGGGAGGACATCGCGCTGTTCGACCTAGCCGAGCCGATCCCGGGTAAAAGCACGGAGCGGCTGGGCGCGGTCGCGCGCGAGGAAGGCGTGACGGTGATCGCGTCGCTGTTTGAGCGGCGCGCGGCGGGGCTCTACCACAACACCGCGGCCACGCTCGGGCCAGACGGCGCGATCCTGAGCCTGTACCGCAAGATGCACATCCCCGACGACCCGCTCTTTTACGAGAAGTTCTACTTCACGCCCGGCGACCTGGGCTTCAAGGCGTATGACACGCCCGCCAGCCGCGTCGGAACGCTTGTCTGCTGGGACCAGTGGTACCCAGAGGGCGCGCGGCTGACTGCGATGCAGGGCGCGAACGTGCTCTTTTACCCCACCGCGATCGGCTGGCACCCGCACGAGAAAGCGCAGTACGGCGAAGCCCAGTACGACGCTTGGCAGACCGTGCAGCGCGGCCACGCCATCGCCAACGGCGTGTACGTCGCCGCGCCCAACCGGGTTGGCATGGAGCACGGCGACATCCGGGGCAACCGCGCGGAAGGGCCCGGCCTGGAGTTCTGGGGCGGGTCGTTCATCGCCGACCCTTTCGGCCGCGTGATCGCTCGCGCTTCGCATGACAAGGAAGAAATCCTGCTTGCCGAGATCGACCTCGCGCACCTCGAGGAGCAGCGCCGCAACTGGCCCTTCCTGCGCGACCGCCGCATCGATGCCTACGGGCCGATCGTGCACCGTTTCCTCGACGCAACCACGCCCGGAGGTGGCCGTTGACCCCGCGCGAGGGAGGCTTCCGGATGCCCGCCGAGTGGGCCCGGCACGAGGCCACCTGGATCGCCTGGCCGCACAACCCCGAGGACTGGCCGGGGCGCTTCCAGCCCATCCCATGGGTGTACTGCGAAATCGTGCGCGCGCTGGCCTCGGTCGAGCGGGTGGAAATCCTGGTCGACGACGAAGCCGCCGGGAAGCGCGCGCGCGCGATGCTCCGCCGCTCCGGCGTTCTGCTCGAGAACGTCCGCTTCCACCAATGGCCCACAAACCGCGTCTGGACCCGCGACTCCGGGCCCATCTTTGTCCAGAATGGCGCGGGTGAGACCGCGATCACCGATTGGCGCTTCAACGCCTGGGCCAAGTACCCGGACTGGCAGCTGGACGATGCCCTCCCCGGCAAAGCGGCCGAGCTCCTGGGCATGCGGGCCTGGGAGCCGGTTTTCGACGGCAAAAGACTCGTGCTCGAAGGCGGCTCGATCGACACCAACGGCGCGGGCGTGCTACTCACCACCGAGGAGTGCCTGCTCAGTGACGTGCAGGCCCGCAATCCCGGCCTTTCGCGCTCCGATCTTGAGCAGGTCTTCCGCGACTGGCTCGGCATCGAGCAGGTGCTGTGGCTCAACCGCGGCATTGCGGGCGACGACACCCACGGCCATGTGGACGACATCACCCGCTTCGTCAGCGAAAGTACGATCGTGACCGTGGTCGAGCCCGATACGACCGATGAAAACTACGCGCCGCTCAGCGAAAACCTCGACCGACTCCACGCCGCCCGCGACCGGGACGGCCGACCGTTTCGCATCGTGACCCTGCCCTGCCCCGCCCCGGTGGTGTTTGAAGGGCAGCGCCTGCCCGCGAGCTACGCCAACTTTTACATTGCGAACGGGCTAGTGCTCGTGCCAACATTCAACGACCCCAGCGACCGCATCGCCCTCAACACGCTCGCCGAGCTCTTTCCCTCGCACCGGGTGCGGGGCATTCACTGCGGCGACTTCATCTGGGGCCTCGGCGCGCTGCACTGCATGACGCAACAGCAGCCCGCCGGGCGAAAAGGCTCATAGAGGCCGTGGCGGCAGACGATTTGGAGTGGCTGGGGACGTGGTACAGGCAGCAGTGCGACGGCCAGTGGGAGCACCATCGAGGGATGGTCCTCGAGCCCGGCTGGACCTTGCGTATCGACCTGCGCGGGACCGACGCGGCGGGCTTCGCGCCCCGCAGCCTCGCGGTGCGGGCCATTGACGGCCCTTGGCTGCGCTGCAGGCTCGACGCGCAGCGCTTCGAGGGCGAAGGCGCGGAAGTGGAGCAGTTGATCGGGGTGTTTCGCCAGTGGGTGAGCATTCCCCCGGAGCTCGGGGCTGTTTCCGCCGGCTGAGTTCGCAGACGACGATGCCGCGCGGATGGAACTGGCGCTGGCCGAAGCCCGCGCGGCCGCCGAGGCAGGTGAGGTCCCGGTCGGGGCGGCGCTGTTCCTGGGCGACCGTCTGCTCGCCGTCGGGCAAAACCGTGTCCTGCGCGACCACGATCCGACCGCCCACGCCGAGATTGTCGCCCTGCGCCTCGGCGGGCAGGCCCTGGGCAACTACCGTCTCACCGGCTGTACGCTCTTCTGTACGCTCGAGCCCTGCGCCATGTGCGCGGGCGCGATCATTCACGCTCGCCTGGGCCGGCTGGTGTACGGTGCCGGCGACCCGAAGGCTGGGGCTGCGGGCTCGGTCCTCGATGTGCTCAATCACCCGCGGCTCAATCACCGGCTCGCGGTCGAGAGCGGCGTCCTGGCCGAGCCCTGCGGGGCGCTGCTGCGGGCTTTTTTCCACGTCAAGAGATTGAAATCACCGAGCGCATAGATCAGAGCAACATCCCGCTACTGGCTTGTGATTTCCCGACTCGCAGGTCTAACCTGTCCTCGTCGGACGAGACCCGAACTCAGACAGCAGAGCTTTGGCACTGGCTGGGATAGTAGCTCCGATTTCCCAAGCAGCCAACGGCGAAAGAGGGGAGGTGAGGTCGTTGGCAAGCGCCAGCAAACCGCCCAGCAGGGAGAAGCCGACGAATTGAGCCCAGTAAACTCCATCGAAAGTGGGAGCTTCCTGCTTGAAGAAGCTGATAGCTCCCAGCCGCGCCACATTGATAGTCAGTCCTCCGCAGCAGCCGAACACAAAGTCGAGAGAGCCGTGCTCTATACCGGTCACGCGACCCGGTCGGTGACCGCATTGATAAATCTTGAAGCTAAGCTATGCGTACGCTTGTAGTGTTCACGCGTGGTGTACAGAGCACGACCCTTGACGTCCCGTTCTGACGCTCGGACCACTACGTCAGGATTGGAGTCAAGAATTCTCTGGACTTCTTCGCTACTTAATCCGGTTTCCACAGTGATGCCATCCAAGCTCCGCCAATTAAAGCGACTGTCTTCGAGCGACTTGATTACCTGCTGGGTACTCTCTTCCGCAGGATGCGTGCTGACCCTGACTTCCGTTTCCACTGCCACCCCCGCGACCCGAATAAACCGTTATAGAATTACTCCTCGACGGTGATAGTTTAGGGCTTTAGGAACAGGATTGGAAGAATTTTCGTATGGACCTGCTCGTCTACACCGCCTCCTGGTGCCGCGACTGCCGCGAGGCCAAGCGCTTCCTCGACAAACACAAGCTCGCCTACCGCGAGATCGACATCGAGCGCACCCCCGGTGCCGCCGAGGAGGTTTTGCGCAAGGTGGGTAAGCGCGCCATACCCCAGTTCGTCATCGACGGCGAGTGGGTGCAGCCCTACCGGCCCGGCGAGGGTTTCCTGCACGACGAGATGGCGGCGCGCTTCGGGGTGCCCGAGTAGCCGCTCTGCAAAAGGGGTCATCCTGCGCGCAGCGAAGGACCTGCTTTCGCTTCATGAATAGAAAGAAGCAGTCCCTTCGTCACTTCGCTCCCACAGGATGACCCCTTCGCTCCCTGTTCATCAAGAGGAGCTGCGCAACCCTCAGAGCACCCTCAAGGCAGCTCGTCGGGATGGATTACGGTTCCCTGCCCCGCTTCGGCCAGCTCCGCGC
>CAXTTW010000032.1:0-12906 GCA_964247255.1 uncultured Acidobacteriaceae bacterium | reverse complement strand
CCTCAGGGGGATGAGCCGCAGCACGACAAGCAGGACCGCCCCCGAGCCGGCCCACACCACCTCCGGCCAGCCGCGCGGGCGCCCGAGCATGAGCCCGATGGACAGGGCGGCAATGGCAAGCAGGGCGGCGTGGGCGGCGGTCACGCGGGCTAAGATGCTATTTAGCCGCAGCCCTCTCCGGCGCACGGCTCAGGCGGTCCCAATGGAGGATCGCGTTGGTCACAAGCGCGTAGGAGCCGATGGTTTCCCCGCGCCAGATCGGGTTGATCGCGAACAAGAGTGTGTTGCCCGCGCCCAGGTGCGCGTCGACGACCGCGGCTCGCTCGGCCAGCTGCGCCGGGTTCTCGAGCAGGCCCGAGAGCAGCAGCTGCTTGGCTTCGTTGAAGCGCAGCAGCACCTCCGGGCGGTCCGCCGGCGGGATGACGTACGGGTTGTTGCGGGCCTGCTCCTCGTTGAGCGGGGTGGCTTCCCAAGGCTTCGGGTTGGGCAGCTTCGGACGGTTTTCCGGTGTGCGGTCTTGAGGCTGGTCGTCGTCGACGGGGCCGCCGCGCCCGGTCACGCGGTGAGTCTCACTCTCGGTGGGCAGGCTGCGCCCGCTGTCGGTGGTGTTGCTGATGTTGAACGCCAGGCCGGCCTCGGAGTAGACCGGCAGCGTGCCGGAGTAGCCGTTCAGGACGGGCGAGGTGGTGCTCACGGGCACCGCGCCCAGGATGGACCCGGTGAGCTTGACTTTGTCGGTCGGCGCGACGGAGACTCCCGGCGCGAGGCCCGCGGCGATGGCGAACTCGGCCGAGTCCCCGCTGGTGACGAGCAGGCCGCCTTTCTCGACGAAGCCGCGCAGGTGCGCCACCCCTGCCTCCCCGAGACCGGGGCGGACGTCCGGGGTCTCGTCCGTTTTAGCGAAGTTGGGGGTGAGCGCGGTCGCAGCCCAAGGCTGCGCATTCCCATACAGCGGGAGCCCATCGACGATCTGCCGCGCGGTCGTATGGCCCGTCACCGGCGCGAACAGGATGACATCGTATTTCGCGCGGAGGTCGGGGTCGGCGGCGGCGGTTTGCGTGCTGATGTAGGTGTACGGGATCCCGAGCGAGTCGAAGGCCTGCCGCCACCAGCCCTCGGTCTGCGTCGAGAGCCAGGTGTGCATAATCGCGATGCGCGGGTACTGCTTGGCCGGGCTCGGGTCGCCTGCAGAAAGCGTGTCGCCCGTGACGGGGGCCATCTTCGCCTGCAGGATGAATGGATCGGTGACGCGCGTCACCTTCGCGTTGAACAGGAGCGAAAACGACCAGGCCGTGTCGTCGTAGGGCGTCTTCTGTTGGTCCTCAGGCGCCCAGTACTGCCGGTCTAAGAGCGCGTCCGCCGCGCGGGAGTAAGGCTGGTCCATGCGGACCACATACGATCCCGCCGGAAAAGTCGTACGCACGGTCGAAACATCCCCCGCGACGCCCGGCTTGCCCGCCGGGGCCGGAGGCGCGTTCTCGTTCCTGGCCGCCGCCGCATCGCTTGCGGTTACGTTCACCGTCGCGGGCTCGGACAGCCGCGCGATCTCGATGTGCTGCTTTTCGAGCGTACGGAGAAGCGCGAGCTGCCGCTCCGCATACGCCGGGTCCGCCGCCATCACGTAAGCGGCGGGTCCGCCGGTCGCGGGTTTGGCGATCGAGCGCTTCGCCTTGACATAGTAGTTGTCGAGGAAGTGCTCGCGGTTCTGCGCGAAGTATGACAAGGTGGTCAGCAGACCGGCCTGCTCGTAGTTGTTGTTATCCCTTTGCGACCAAAGCACGCTCGCCTGCGGCGGGTTTTGGCGGTACCACTCGCGGCTGTACTCGCCGGGCGTCAGGATGCGCCGCTCCGTATCCGCGCCGCCGTTGCCGAAAGTCTCGTACAGGCGGGAGATCCCGTTGTGCATCCCGGCCAAAAACATGAGATATCCCGGTGACCAGGTATCGAACTCGCCGTGCGTGAACACCCCCGGCAGCCCCAGCGACTGGAGCTGTCCGACGTTGTTCCAGCCCAGAGCGGCCCACTCGTCGGCGAGCAGCGGGTCGATCCACGCGTTGTACGGCCCGTCGCCCACCGTGTTGTCGTACAAGAAAGGGACCGACTCGTGCAGGTCGTGCAGCACTTGCGCGTGGAAGCTCAGAAAGGTATCGAGCACGTGCCGGGTGAGCTGGAGCGTCATCGCCATCGCGTCGCGGTTGTTGTCGTGCGCGACATAGTGGCCCCAGTACAGCAGGCGCGGGTATGTCTCGCCGGGGTGCGCCAGGTGCCACTTATACAGGTCCACCATGCGGTCGCGCCCGTCCACCTCAACCACCGGCGTGATGAGCACGACCATGTGCTCGCGAATGAACTTGATGTAAGGCGAGTCGTCGACCGCCAACCGGTACGCGAGCTCCATCAGCGCGGTGGGCGCGCCGGTCTCGGTCGAGTGAATGGTGCCGGTAATGTAGTAGACCGGGAAGGACTGCCTGGCCAGTGCCGCCGCCTGGTCGTCCGTGATGCCGGTACGCGGGTCCGCCAGCTTCGCCAGACGAGCACCGTTCGCGTCCATCTGGCGGAGCAGAGACTCGTCCCCGACCGCGGCGGCAATCATCTCGCGTCCTTCCTCGGTCCGGCCGATCGAGAAGACCTTCACCCGCGGCGTGTGTTTCTCGAGATCGCGGAAATAGGTGTAGACCTCTTCCGCGTACGGCAGCTTGCCGGGCGCGCCGGCCACATCACCCAGCACGGACGCCGGGGTGGGCACTCCGGTTTTGGAGGCCGGGAGGTAGTCGGTCAGCGGCGAGTTGAAGTAGGGTTCGGTGGTGTACTTGGCGATGGCGGCGGTATATGCCTGGTCCACCGGTTGTCGCGGGTCCCGCGCGTACTGGCCCAGCATGGAGGAGGGCAGAGTGGGCGCAGGGGTCTGGGCAAGCGCGGGCGCGGCTGCGAAAACGAGAAAAGCAAGCAGGCGAAGGATCAAGGGTGCTCCTAGGTCGTAAGAGACTTACTTGGCGGGTGCGGTCGGCGCGGCTGCGAACGGCAGGTACTTGTCATACCACCCGAACCACCGCTGGTACCTGTCCCGGATGAACGAAGGCCGTGTGAACCCATGGAACTGCCCGGGGTACACGATCAGCTCGGCCGGGGTCCCGACCGACCGCAGCGCCTGGTACATCTGCTCGCCGCCCTCGACCGGCACGTTGAAGTCTCGGTCCCCTCCCATGAACAGCGTCGGGGTCTTGATGCGGTCGGCGTGGAAGAACGGATACGACAGCTTGATGTACAACTCCGGATGCTTCCAGGGCTGCTGCAGCTCGTTGTCGTACTGCAGGATGTACTGGTCGACCCCGTACAAGCCGAACAGGTTGCCGACGCCCGCGCCCGAGGACGCGGCCTTGAACCGCGTTGTGGTCGCGATGAGGTAGTCGGTCAGGATGCCGCCGTAGCTCCACCCGCCCACCGCGAGCTTGTCCGGGTCGACCGTGCCCGTGGCCACCACTGCGTCCACCGAGGCGAGCAGGTCCGTGACCTCCTTGTCGCCCCAGTTCCCCGCGATCGTGTTCGAGTAGGCGAAGCCGCGCCCGTCGGATCCGCGATAGTTGACCTGCAGCACCGCGTATCCGTGCGCGGCGAACATCTGCCGTTCCACGTCGAAGGTGTGCGTGTCCTGCGCGGTGGGGCCGCCGTGGATGAACAAGAGCATCGGCGCCTTGCCCGGCCTGGCGGCGACCGGCAGCGTGAGCAGCCCGTGCACGTCGTTGCCGTCCTTGGTTTTCGCGGAGATGTCTTGTGTTTTTGCCAGGTCCAGCGTCGCGAGCAGCGCATCGTTGTGGTGGGTCAGCTGCTTCAGGGTCGAGCCCTCAAGCGCGTAAATCTCCGAGATGCGGTCCTCGGTGGACCAGAGCAGCACCGTGCGCCCTTTCTCTGACGAAAGCGCGGCCGCGTCGCCCGGCCCCTGGGTGACTCGCTCCACCGCGCCGGTAAGGGCGACGCGCGCGACATAGCTGTTGCGGTCGTCGGTCACGGTGGTCAGCAGGGCCGCGCCGTCCGCGGTAAAGGCAGGCGGGCTCACGGGCCGGTCTAACTTGGAGGTCAAGACAGTCGGCGGCCCGCCTGCGGCACTTACCACCGCGAGCTGCATTTCGTTGTAGATCGAGTAAGTCGGCGAGACCGCCTGACGGTACGCGATGCGGGCGGAGTCCGGGCTCCAGGCGAGCTTGCCCTCGTCCGGGCCCGGGAAGGTCGTCAGTTTGCGCGGGGCGCCGCCGGGCGCAGCGTCGACGACATACACGTCGGAGTTCGCGGTGCGGAAGGGGTCGGGCAGGTCGCCGCGGCGGGTAAACGCGATGAGCTTGCCGTCGGGCGACCACTCCGCGTCGTGCTCCTCGAGTATGTCGTCTTCCTTCGTGATCAGCCGCGTGAGCTTCTGGTCCGCGAGCGAGAACAGGTAGAGATGCGGGTGCTTGTCGGTCAGGTAGCCTTCCACGTCCTGCTTAAAGTGGTAGCGGTCGAGGACGATGGGTTTCGGCGGCTTCGGCTTGCCGTCCTTCTTATCATCGTCAGGCTCGTCTTTCGGTGTAAGCGTCAACAGCAGCTGCTTCCCGTCCGGCGACCAGCGAAAGTCGTTCAGATGCTCCTTAACGTTGGTCGCCTGGCGGGCCTCGCCGCCGCGCCGGTCCAGCACCCACACCTGCGTGTCTTTCGCCTTGCCGGGCCGCCCGGAAAGAAAGGCCAGCGACTGCCCGTCCGGGGACCATTGAGGATCGCTCGCGCCCTCATTGTCATAGGTCAGCTGGAGGTCCTGCTTGCCGTCCGCGCTCACCATCCAAAGGTCGGCGACGTTCTTGTCGTCCTCCGCGAGCACCCGCCGAACTGTATACGCCGCCCACGCCCCATCCGGCGAAAGCACCGGCTTGCCGACGAGCTGGAGCTTCGCGAGGTCGTCGAGGGCCATCGGGTGCTTGGCGGGCGGGGCTTGCGCAAGAAGGGCGGGGGCGAGCAGCAGGGCGAGCAGGGTCGTGCGCGGCATGGGTGGGAGTGTAGCATCCGCTTTCGGATACAACTTACCCTTGCCTACAGATCCGGCCCCTCAGCCGCAGGGTCATCGTCGTTCTCGCGATCCATCTGCGCGAACAACTCGGGCAAGTCGAGGTAAATGGGCGAGTTCGCGACCTCGAAGCGGCTGGCAGGAATCCACTTACCTGAGCTGCAATCCCAGCCCGCGCGTGTGAGCGGATCGATGACCCAGATATGCGGGACGCCGAAGGCGATGTAGTTGGCGATCTTCTCGTCTATCCGCGCGCGGCGGTCTTCGGGCGAGAGCACTTCGAGCGCGATCAGCTGCGGCCTGGTAAACACCTGCTCGATAGGCGCGCCGCGGCGAAACACGCAGACATCGGCCAGCCGTACCTTGGTGGACGCCACTCGGGTCCGCTGCTCTTGGATGGCGCGTATCCGCCATTCACGCTCCCGCGTGTAGAACCAGAAAAGAATGGCCCGCTGCACGAGGTTGTGCTCGTACTCGCCCACGTTTCGGTCCTCCAGCACGCCGTCCACGTAGTCGCAGTCCGGCTCGTAGACGGTGGTGAGGTATTGCTGGAGCGGAACCGCGCCCGGAGATGCCATGATCGCCTCGTCCACTGATTTTAGCGGAGACTAAGGAAGCTTGATGACGGTGAGTTCGACCTGGGTGGTGCGGTCGAGGGTTGGATCCTCCCAAGAAAAGAGCACTGTCGGCTTGGCAAACGTTAGGATTGAATACGTTTATCCAACGGTTCTGGCGTATCACGGGGTTTGTCGAGCCGAAACCTTCGCTGGCAAGTCATAGCGGTTATGACGGTTATGGCGGTCACGTCACACTCGAAGACCGGGGTTCGCGCCCGGGCGTTCACTTTTCTCTTTCGGCCGCATCTGTACGCCTATGCCTTTACAGGACGACGCCCCCGCCCGTTTTCACGCCTTTCTCGCCCCGCTGGCGAAGGACGCCCGCATCCATATCCTGTGCGACGCGGACTGCGACGGGCTGCCCGCGGGGGCTCTTCTGACCCGTTCTTTGCAAATGGCGGGGTACACGCAGGTGAGCGTGGAGCCCCGGCGCAAGGGCGAGTCCGCGTGGGATCCTGCCGTGATTGCCCGGCTGACCGCGCGGAATCCGCACGCGCTGTTCGTTTTGGATCTGGGGAGCAGGCCCGACCCGCTGCTGCCCGGCGTTCCCACGATGCTGATCGACCACCACCTGCCCGGCGGCGTTCCGCCCGGCGCGGAGCTCATCACCGGCTATGGGACGGAGCCGACACCGACCACGGGCCTGCTGGTCTGGTGGTGTGTCCGGGCCATCCTGACTCCCGAGCAGCATGCGGGCCTTCTCTGGATGGCCGCATTGAGCATCCTGAGCGATCTGGGCGATAAGGCACCGTTCCCGGAGCTGGCGGAAGCGCGCGCGACCTGGCCCGCCGCGCCGATGCGGGAGGCGGTCTCTCTACTCAACGCGCCCCGCCGGACGGCCTCCGCTGACGCGAGCGAGGCCCTAAACGCCCTGCTCGCCGCCGAAAACCCGAAGCAGATCGTCAGCGGAGTCCTCGCACAAACCGCAGCCCTGCTCAAGGCGAAGGAGGAGGTCGCTCTCGCTCTCGCCGCGGCGAAAAAAGCCGCCCCCAAGTTCAGCAAGAAATACCGCGACCGGCTCGGCGCGGACCTTGTGGCCCTGCGCATGGACACGCCCTGCCAGGTGCACCCGCTGGTCGCGCAAACCTGGCGCGGGCGCTTCCGGGACTCGATCGTGATGGGGGTGAACTTCGGCTTCCGGCCCGGCTACGTCCATTTTTCCGCGCGGGGCCCAAAGGGTGTCAACGTCATCGAGTTCCTGCGTGAGCACACGCCCGCGGGAGCGGACCAGGGCTACGGCAACGGCCACGACCAAGCCTCGGGCGGCGCGGTGCCGGTGGCAAGCTGGAACGACTTCGCCGCGGACCTGGGCTTCGGGCCGGAGCTGCAGATCGAGGCGCACGCCGTCCGCGGCTGAGCCGCTTGCTCGCGCTTCCATCGCGGCAAGCTCGCACTGCTTTTGCCGGTCCCTCTCTCTCGACCCTTTCATCGAAATTCGGCATACTGGTGGGCATGTCTCCGGGAAAGCTCTTCCAACGCTGCCTGCTGCTTGCCGCCCTGCTCCTCGCCCGCCCCGCTTCACAAGCATGCGCGCAAGCTGCTTTTCCGCAAACTTCCATGCGGGCGCTGGTCGGCGGCGGCGGGTTCGGCGGGCCGAAGTCGGGCGGGACGCTCGTGCTCGCGGCGGCGGGGGCCAGCTTTGAATCGCCGGACTTCGTCTTCAGCGTGCCTGCGGACGAGATACTCTCGGTCGAGCCCAAGGGCGCGCGCGACGGCTTTCTGACCCTCGTTCTGGACCCGCACTCGAAGTTCATCGCCGCCTACCCGTCGCTGGTGACGCAGCGGACCAACAGCATCAACCAGCCGGAGCACTTGCTTGTCATCACACTCGACCCATCCGAGCCGGTCAACACCGAGCTTGCGCGCGCAAAAGGGTTTCAGGGGTTTATCCAGCAGCAGCGGGCCGCGCGTGAGCAGGCGACGGTCGGGGCCGCGCAACCTGAAGGTTCGGCCGGGGCTGCCCACCCTTCGCTCGACCAGACGCTGCATGTGACTGTCGGCGGTCAACGCATCGACGGGCTGCTTACCTTCAAGCGCGACCACTTACAGTTCGTCAGCCCCGATGTGACGATTAATTTCCCTTTCAATCAGATTCAAGAACTCGACCCTGCCGGCGCGCGCGAGACTTTTCTGAAGGTGCACACCGATTACCGGAGTAAATTCGGGCAGGCCTACATCAACTACCAAAGCTATCCGCCGGGTACTTTCCTGTTCATGCTTGCCCCTCAGGAAGCAATCGCTCCGGCGCTTCGGCTCGCGCAGGATTACACACAGTATGTCGCAGAGGTGCGCGCCGGGCAGGAGCAGGCGATCGTCAACGGCCAGCAAGCAGACGCCGGCGGCTCGACAAGCGGCTTCGCGGGCGGCGCGGCCGGTTCAGCCGTCGCAGCCGGCGCGGAAAAACGCGAACTTGCCCGCTACAACGCAGGCTTCCTCGAACGGCATAATCCCGGCAACAGCCTCCTCAACGGCTTCAAGGTCATCAACGGCATTCCCGGCGAGCTGGTCGCCTTCGATACCGGCCTGGGCTATGTGTCCGAGGCGCAGAACCCGAGCGTCAAGCCCGCCCGCCAAACCTTTCTGCAGAACGGCTATCTCAAGTTCTTCGTGCCGCAGCAGGCGATTCTGGGCATGCGCGATGTCAGCGTCATCCGGAACGCGAGCTCTTCGAATGCGAACAGCTATATCGCGGAAGTAGACCTGGATCGCAACTCCAACTTCTACCTTCAGAACAAGGCCCTGCTCGCGGACTCCGACAAAGACAACCGGCTGTTCTTCTCGTTCAAGGAGCAGTACCAGCTCAGGCAGTTCCTGGCGAACGCGCCCCGAGGGGCCGGCGCGCGCGACGCATTCTGAGGCGGGCAGCATCCTACCCCTGAATGGCTGACCAGACCGCACCGAAGAAGAAGCCGGGCCGCCCGGCAAAAGCAGCCGCAGCTGAGGCAGCCCCGGCGAAAAAAGCCGCCGCGAAAAAGAAGAAGGCCGCCAAAAAAGCCCCGAGTAAAAAGGAGCTCGCCGAAGCCGATGCGGCCCGGCGCTCGGCCGAGCCGTTGTTCCCCTGCCGGGACTTGGACGCGCAGCCCTCGACCCCTTGGCCCGCCCAAGCGATGCGCCTGGGTTTTGCCGTGAAAGTGATGGGGCAGCCCGGCCTGAAAAGCAACGACACCCGCCGTTGGCAGCAGAACCCGCACCTGCGCGTCTCGCTCGGGCACCTGTGCGAGATCTTCAGCTATCTCCGCAAACACCGCATTCATATGTACCGCATGAGCTCCGACATGGCACCCTATGCCACGCACCCGGAGATGCCTCAGTTCCATGCGATGGTGCGCGAGTCGGCGAGCGAGCTCGAGTATGCCGGCAAGCTGGCTCGGGAGGCCGATATCCGGCTCTCGTTCCACCCGTCGCAGTTCATCGTGCTCAACTCGGAGTCCGAGGAGCTTACGAAAAAGAGCATGGCCGACCTCGACTCGCAGGCCGAAATCCTGGACCGGATGGGCTGCGGGCCGGAGGCGCGTCTGGTGATCCACGTCGGCGGCGCGTACGGCGACCGCGCTTCCGGCTGCGACCGCTGGTGCACTACCTGGAAGCGCCTCGGGGAGCCGGTGCGGCGGCGCTTGGTGCTCGAAAACGACGACATCCGCTACTCGGCGGCGGACGTGCTGCGCATTCACGAGGAAACCGGGGTCGCTCTGGTGTTCGACTACCAGCACTTCTGGTGCATGAACCCGGAAAAGCTGTCGCTGATTCCGACCCTCGAGCGCTTTCTGGCGACGTGGCCGGAAAGCGTCCGCCCGAAGATTCACTACTCCTGCGCCCGCACCGAGCTGCGCGAGATCAAGCGCAAGAACCGCAAGACGGGCAAGCCCGAGCTGGTGCTGCAGCCGCCCATCTGGACCGGCCACGCGGACTACAACAACCCGTTCGAGACGATGACGTTTCTGCGGTCCATCGCGCACCTGGACGCGGACGTGATGCTCGAGGCGAAAGCCAAGGATTTAGCTCTCCTGCGGCTCAGGAACGACATCGCCCGTTTCGCCCCTGAGCTGGCCGCCCGGTACAACATTGCGGTCGAGGACGCGGAGGAGGACGCGCCGGAGCTGGTGGTGGAAGAGGCTGAGGAACTGTAGGCCGTTACCGCTTTTGCGCTCCATGCCATATCGAAAGGACTTCGATCCTCTCCTCCCGTACACGATAAACCGCGATGTACGGCAAAGGGGACAGGACCAGTTCGCGTGTGCCTTTCTCGTTTCCTGAACGCCCGATATGCGGGAAGTCAAGAAGCAGGCTGAGCTGCTCGTGCACGACCCTCGCTGTCCGGAGGGCCGCCGCGTCGCTGTCTTGCCTGACAAACTCGCAGATGGCTGCAAGGTTCTCAGCAGCTTCGGGCGTCCATCGCAGCTTCATCGAGACTGGAAAGATCGGCTGACCTCAGTCATGACCTCATCGTGATCGAGAAGCTCTCCGGCATCCGCCTGAGCAATCCCACGGCGCACGCTCGCGAGAAAGAGCGGGTCCACGTCAATCAGCTGCAGGGCAGCCTCCTTGACGAGCTCCTCGGCAGCCGTCCCTTTCTCGGTACCCAGTTGATGCAGCCGTGCTTCCTGTTCGGGAGTGAAATGGACTTGCATGCAGCCAGTGTAGGGCAGCGCATGGAGCGCTGCAATCGAGCCGCGGCCGCTATACTGTCCACGCCCATGCGACTCCTGCCGTTGCTCCTCGCCCCCTTCCTGCTCGCCCCTTTCGCCCACGCCGACCCCAACGCAGACTTCCGCTCCTTGGTCGACCGCTTCTACGCGCTCGGGCTGCCATTCGTGCCCACCCAGGCCACCATACTCGGGCTGCACCAGTACGACGGCAAGGTGGAGGACTGGAGCGACGCGACGCGCGCGACGGAGATCCGCGGGCTGCACTACTTCATGAGCAAATTCGACGCCTTCCCTGCGGATGGGCTCGACCAGCCGACGCGCGGCGACCTTACCATGATGCGCAACACCCTGCGCTCGCAGCTGCTGACGCTCGAAACCATCAAGCCTTGGCAGCGCAACCCGGACTCCTACTCAAGCGGCATCACCACCGCCGCCTTCACGCTGATCGAGCGCGAGTTCGCTTCCCCGGATGAGCGGCTGCGTTCGATGATCAGCCGCGAAAAGCAGATGCCGCGCGTCTTGGACGAGGCCAGGCAGAACCTCCAAAACCCGCCGCAAATCTACACCGAAATCGCTATCGAGCAACTGCCCGGCGACGTGTCTTTCTTCCAGAACGACATCCCCGCCGCGTTCGCGAAGGCGTCGAACCCGGCGCTGAAAGCGGAGTTCGCGCGTACCAACGCAGCCGTGGTCGCGGCGCTCCAGGCCTACGGCGCATGGCTCAAGACGGACCTGCTGCCGCGCTCGCACGGGGACTTCCGCTTCGGCGCGGACACTTTCGCAAAGAAGCTCCAGTACGACGAGATGGTAACCACGCCCCTGCCCGAGCTGCTCGCGGTCGCGATGGATGACCTGCACAAGAATCAGGCGGAGTTCGCGCGGGTTGCGAAGCTGGTTTCGCCCGACAAGGACTCCAAGCAGGTGCTGGCCGACCTGGCCGCCGACCATGTCGCGCCCGACCAGTTGCTGAGCGACTTCCACGACCACTTCGCCGGGCTCAAGAAGTTTATCGAGGAGAAGAAGATCGTCACGCTTCCCTCGCCCGTCGAGCCGGTGCTTGAGGAGACCCCGCCGTTTCTGCGCGCGACCACGCAGGCCTGCATGGACCCGCCGGGGCCATTCGAGGAGCACTCCAAGACCGCATACTTTAATGTGACACTGCCCGAAAAGAGCTGGACGCCGGAGCACGTCGCCGAGCACATGGCCGCTTTCAACGTCGGCACAGTGACCAGCACCTCCATCCACGAGGCCTATCCGGGCCATTACGTGCAGTTTCTGTGGGTCAACACGGCCGGCTTGAGCAAGGTTCGCAAGATCGTGACGGCGAACACTAACGTCGAGGGCTGGGCTCACTACTGCGAGCAGATGATGCTCGACGAAGGCTATGGGCAGCCGGGAGCGGGGGCGAAAGACGATAGGGACGCGAACCTGCAGCGGCTCGGGCAGCTCCAGGACGCGCTGCTGCGCGACGCGCGGTTCGTAGTGGCGATCCGCATGCACACCGGCGATATGACGATGGAGCAGGCGACGGACTTCTTCGTGAACGAGGGCTACCAATCGCGGGCGATCGGCCAGATCGAGGTAAAGCGCGGCACGGCGGATGCGACATATCTCTACTACACGTTGGGCAAGCTCGAAATCCTGAGACTGCGCGAGGACTACCGCAAGAAGTTAGGCCCGGCGTACACGCTCGAGAGCTTTCATGACGCGTTCCTGAAGCAGGGAGGCGCGCCGATCCCGGTCGTGCGCGAGGCGCTGCTGGGGGACGGCTCACCTGCTTTGTGACCGGTTTACACTGGGAACGTTGACGAAGGGAGCGCGCATGGCGGTGGAGGAAAGGCAGTCCAGTCTCGACTACGCGGAGCAGCTTGCGCGCATCGAGCGTTCGATCGCGGAGACGCGAAAGTTTGGAGAAGAGAGAGATAAGTTCGCAGCCGAGCAGCACAGACTGGCTGCTGAAACACAGAAGCTCGGCGCGGAACAATTGAAGCTCGGCGCGGAGCAACAAAAGCTGTATGAGGAAGCCCTGAAGTTTAAGCGAGACAGGAGCTTGGCACCCTTGGCGCTGTTCTCCGGTCTGGTCGGTGGAGCCCTGGCGGCCACCGTCGCGCACTTCCTGCACTGAGGCGTCGAGCCGAACCCGGCACTACCGTAATTCGCGGGCCCGCCGCGACTCTGGCACAATGGACCGGAACCCCTTCCCCCGGAGAACCCCAACACGCATGAAGCACAAAGTACGGAAAGCAGTCTTCCCCGCGGCGGGCCTCGGTACCCGCTTCTTGCCGGCAACCAAGGTGGTCCCCAAGGAACTGCTCGCGCTGGTCGACAAGCCGGTCATCCAGTACGGTGTCGAAGAGGCGCTCGCCGCCGGCATCGAGGAGATTATCCTGGTGACCGCGCGCGGCAAGGGCGCGATCGAAGACCATTTCGACACCAGCTTCGAGCTCGAAGCGAACCTTGAGCGCAAGGGCAAGAAGGAGCTGCTCGCCGTCGCCCGTCACGTGGCGGGCATGGCCAGGGTCGCCTCCGTGCGGCAGAGCGAGGCGCGCGGCCTGGGCCACGCGGTGCTGGCGCTCAGCGGGAGTGCAGCGGATGAGGGGGTGCTCCATGAACC
>CAXTTW010000031.1:5687-12976 GCA_964247255.1 uncultured Acidobacteriaceae bacterium | reverse complement strand
TCGGGCGTGATGTTGAGCAGAACCGCGATCTCGGGCCGGAAGGTCTCGATGGTTTCAAGCTGGAAGGAGGAGATCTCGAGCACGTTCCAGCCTTCCACGCGGGAGGCCTCGGTGAGCGCGATGACTGGAACGCCGATGTTGCCGCCCACCAGCGTCGGCTGGCCGGACGCGGCGAGGATCGCGCCGCACAGGGTGGTGGTGGTGGTTTTACCGTTTGAGCCGGTGATGGCCAGGGTGCGGCCCTTGAGGAAGCGCGAGGCCAGCTCGACCTCGCCGATGATCTGCTGCCCGAAAGCGCGGACCTGGCGGATTTCCGGGGTTTCGAGCGGGACGCCGGGGCTTACGACGAGCAGGTCCTGCCGGCGAAAGGTCAGCAAGCCGTGGCCGCCGGCCTCGACCGCGATACCCTCCTCGAGCAGCTGGGGCATGTCCTTCTCGAGCGCCTGGGCGCTGCGGACGTCGGACACGGTGACCTGCGCGCCCTGCCGGCGCAGAAACAGCGCCGCCGCGAAGCCCGACCGGCCCAGCCCCACCACCAGCACGCGTTTGCCTTTCAGTTCCATCGGCGCTTCCGACCCGCTTTCCTTTAAACTACGAACTTTCGAATCTGCTCCCAGTCGATGCGGCAGGGGCTGCCCGCCATTGGCCCGGACTCGGCCGGGTCTAAGTGGCCGTCGAGGTAGTGCCAGATCGAGCCGTCGCGCGGATCGATCATGAAGATGTTCTGGATGCCCATACGGGCGTAGTCCTGGAGCTTGACCAGCATGCGCGGTACCCGGTCTTCGGGCGAAAGGACCTCAAAGACGGCCACCGGCGGATGCGTGAGAATTTGCTCCCTCGGAAAAGCGCGGGCAATCACGGAGACGTCCGGAACGCGGAAGCGGGTGGGGCCGACCTGGACGCGGAGTTCCGCAAGCACCCAGATATCCCATTCGTCAAGATGGGCTAGGAACCATCGCTGAATCGCGCTCTGCCACGATGCATGGTCGAACTCTCCCACGGGACGCTCCTCGATCGCGCCGTCCACGTACTCGGCATCCGGTTCGTAGTCCGAACGAAGGTATTCGCTGACCGGGACTTGCGCGATGCTGGCCATGGTTTCTCCCCTCTCGATTCCGGCTGATGTGGGGAGTGTAAATGCTCCCTGTGAGGGTTGTTCAGCGCAGCTTCAGCGTCGTCAGCGCGAACAGCGCGAAGATCAGCGCCCCGATCCAGAACCGCGCGATCACTTTCGACTCGGACCAGCCGCCCAGTTCGAAATGGTGATGCAGCGGCGCCATTTTGAAGATGCGCTTCTTTCTCAGCTTGTAGGATCCCACCTGGAGGATGACCGACAACGCCTCCAGCACGAAGATGCCGCCGATAAACGGCAGCAGCAGCTCCTGCTTGATCGCCACCGCGACCGTGCCGATCGCGCCGCCCAGCGCGAGCGAGCCCACGTCGCCCATGAAGACCTCCGCCGGGTGCGCGTTGTACCAAAGGAAGCCGATGCTGGCCCCCACCATGGACCCGCAAAAGATAGTCAGCTCACTGACCATTGACATGCGCTGCAACTCCAGGTAGTCCGCGAAAACGACGTGCCCGCTCACGTAGGTGAGCACGGTAAGCGCGGTCGCCGCGATGATGGTGCAGCCGATCGCCAGGCCGTCGAGCCCGTCGGTGAGGTTGACGGCGTTGCTTGAGCCGACAATTACCAGAACCACGAACGCGATAAACGGCAGAAACGCGAGCAGGTGCAGGTGCGGCACGCTCAGCAGCGCGGGGATGCTGAGCGCAGGGTGGACGCGCTTGAGAAACGGCACCAGCACGTCGGTCGAGTAGCTGCCCTGCGACTGCATGGAAACCAGCGCCACCGCGACACCTGCGCTGACCAGGATCTGGTAGCCGGTTTTGGCCCGCGCGGTGAGCCCCAGGTTGCGCTTGTGCACGACCTTGATGTAGTCGTCCGCGAAGCCGATTGCGCCGAAGCCGGCGGTGGACAGCATGACCAGCCAGATAAATGGGTTGGACAAGTCGGCCCACAAAAGGGTCGGTAAGAGGATCGAGATGCAGATGAGCACGCCGCCCATGGTGGGCGTGCCGGCTTTCTTCTGGTGTGCCTGCGGCCCATCCTCGCGGATGTACTGGCCGATCTGGAACTCCCGCAGCTTTTCGATCACGAACGGCCCGATGAACAGCCCGATCAGCAGCGCGGTGAGCGAGGCGAACGCCGTCCGAAAAGTGACGTAGCGGAAGATGCGGAACGGGGAGAAGTACGGGAACAGCTTCTGGTACAGCAGCCAGTAGAGCAAGGCGGGGTCTCCGGGCGGGTGAAAGCGGGCGCTCGGGTCGATCTTACAGGCCGCGCCCAAGCTGGCACGGCCCGCACAGATGGGAAAGTGACCACGGTGCTGTTATCAGTTGGGTGCTCCCCGCGGAGGTACACCGGGCCACGCTTTCCGAGTTTCGTTCCCGGTTTTTCACAACCCCTAGTAGAATGAGAGGAGGCCACCCCAAGATATAGTGGGGACACGCCGCATCCCACCCCAGTACAGGCGGTGGGTGCCCTTGCAGCACTCCCCTTTTGAACGCTTGAGCCGGCCACCGATTGCGCCGGCGGAAACGGAGCACCTCCCTTGGCAGAAACGGTCGAAACCGCAGTTTCCCTCCAAAGCACGCTCGCCGACGTGATCCCCAATTTCCCGCTGCCGGAGGCGCCCCCGCAGATGCAGGTGCGCAAGCGCAATGGCGGCATGGAGCCGGTGGACGTAAACAAGATCGTGCGCGCCGTGCAGCGGTCCTCGCGGGGCTTGCAGCACATCGACCCGATCCGGGTCGCGTCGAAGACCATCGGCGGCCTGTTCAATGGCGCGACGACCAGGGAGCTTGATTCGATCTCGATCCAAACCTCGGCCGCTTTGATCGCCGAGGAGCCCGAGTACTCGAAGCTGGCCGCGCGGCTGCTGCACGAGACAATTCTGAAGGAGGTCGCCGGGCAAAACCTATACTCCTTTACCCAATCCATGGAGATGGGCCATGAGCAGGGCCTGATCAGCGACGCGGCGATCGAGTTCGTGCGCAACAACGCCCGTAAGCTCAACAGCGCGATCGACGACGAGTACTCCGATCGCTTTGAGTACTTCGGCCTGCGCACGGTGTATGACCGCTACCTTCTGCGCCACCCCATCACGCGCAAGGTGATTGAAACGCCGCAGTACTTCTTCCTGCGCGTGGCCTGCGGGCTCGCGGTCACGGTCGCCGAGGCGGTGCCCTTCTACCGGCTGCTGGCCTCGCACGACTACATGGCTTCCACGCCGACCCTGTTCAACTCCGGCACCAAGCACCCGCAGCTGTCGAGCTGCTTCCTGATCGACTCGCCGCTCGATTCGCTTGAAGGCATCTACGACACCTACAAGCAGGTGGCGCTCCTGTCCAAGTTTTCGGGCGGCATCGGGCTCGCGTTCCACCGGGTTCGGTCGGAAGGCTCGCTGATCCGGGCCACCAACGGGCTTTCGAACGGCATCGTCCCCTGGCTGCGGACGCTTGACGCCTCGGTCGCGGCGGTGAACCAGGGCGGCAAGCGCAAGGGCGCGGCCTGCGTGTACCTGGAGCCCTGGCACGCGGACGTGGAGCAGTTTCTGGAGCTGCGCGACAACACGGGCGACGTGGCCCGGCGCACCTACAACCTGAACACGGCCAACTGGATCCCCGACCTGTTCATGCGGCGGGTGGACCAGGATGGGACCTGGTCGCTGTTCGACCCCAAGATCGTGCCGCACTTCACCGATCTGTTCGGCCCGGAGTTCGACCAGGCCTACGAGGCGGCGGAGCGCGAAGGGCTGGCGATGCGCACGGTCAAGGCGCGCGACCTGTACGCCCGCATGATGCGGACGCTGGCCGAGACCGGCAATGGCTGGATGACCTTTAAGGACACCACCAACCTGCGCTGCAATCAGACAGGCAAGCCGGGCAACGTCGTCCACTTGTCGAACCTGTGCACGGAGATCACGGAGGTGACCTCGAACGACCAAACGGCGGTGTGCAACCTGGGTTCGATCAACCTGGCGCGGCACGTCGTGGGCGGCCGGTTCGACTTCGAGAAGCTGGCCCACACGGTCAAGCTCGCGGTGCCGATGCTGGACCGCGTCATCGACATCAACTACTACCCGGTGCAGCAGGCGGCCAGCTCGAACGCGAAATGGCGGCCCGTGGGCCTCGGCGTCATGGGGCTCCAGGACGTGTTCTTCCAGATGGGGCTGGCGTTCGACTCGGCCGAAGCGCGCGAGCTTTCGACGCGCATTCAGGAGGAGATCTACTACCACGCGCTGTGGGCGAGCTGCGACCTGGCGGAGCGGAACGGCGCGCACGCCGCATTCGCCGACAGCCGCGCGGCCGAGGGCGTGCTGCAGTTCGACCTGTGGGGGGTCGTTCCGAAGGATCTGGCCCGCTGGGCGGTACTGCGGGAACGCATCAAGCAGCACGGCCTGCGCAACTCGCTGCTCATCGCGATCGCGCCGACCGCGACGATCGCCTCGATCGTGGGCTGTTACGAGTGCATCGAGCCGCAGATTTCGAACCTGTTCAAGCGGGAAACGCTGTCGGGCGAGTTCCTCCAGATCAACCGCTACCTGGTGGAAGAGCTGAAAAGCCGCGGGCTGTGGAACGACAATGTCCGCACCCGGATCAAGATGGCAGAGGGCAGCGTGCAAGGGTTGACGGAGCTGCCGGAGGACATCCGCCTGCGGTACCGGACGGTGTGGGAGCTGCCCATGCGGGCGATCATCGACATGGGCGCGGCGCGGGGGGCGTTCATCGACCAGTCGCAGTCCTTGAACCTGTTCGCGGAGTCGCCCAACATCGGCCGGTTGAGCTCGATGTACATGCACGCCTGGAAGTCCGGCGTGAAGACGACCTACTACCTGCGCTCGCGTCCGGCGACCCGGATCGCGAAAACCACTATCGGCCAGGCCGCCCAAGGCAATGCGCCCGAGCCGGCAACGGTCCCGAGTGTGCAGGCGGTGGCCTGCTCGCTCGACAACCCGGAAAGCTGCGAGGCTTGCCAGTAGCTCCGGCCGGCACCCCAATAGCGGTCATCCTGAGGAGCAAAGCGACGAAGGACCTGCTTTTCTCGGCGGGATGGGGAGAGCGGATCCTTCGCTTCGCTCAGGATGACCTCAAGACCTCGAACTTACAGGAGAAAAACTATGTCTTCATCCGTTGAAGTACCCGATTCCATCCTCGACCCGGGCATGTGCCTGACCCTGCGCCCGATGAAGTATCCGACCTTTTTCGAAATGTTCAAAGACGGGATCAAAAACACCTGGACGGTCGAGGAGATCGACTTCTCGACCGACTTGGTGGATCTAAAGCAGCGGCTCACCCCGGCCGAGGTCCATGTTATTCAGCGCCTGGTGGCTTTTTTCGCAACCGGCGATTCGATCGTCTCGAACAACCTCGTCCTGAACCTGTACAAGCACATCAACTCGCCCGAAGCGCGGCTCTACTTATCCCGCCAGCTTTATGAGGAAGCGGTTCATGTCCAGTTCTATCTGACGCTGCTCGATAACTACATCCCCGAACCTGCTGAACGCAATGCCGCCTTCGCGGCGGTCGATAAC
The DNA here is from genome assembly GCA_964247255.1 of uncultured Acidobacteriaceae bacterium. Taxonomy (GTDB): domain Bacteria; phylum Acidobacteriota; class Terriglobia; order Terriglobales; family Acidobacteriaceae; genus EB88. The sequence continues at coordinate 7,379 of CAXTTW010000031.1, read as the reverse complement.
ATCCCCTCGATTGCAAAGAAAGCCGAGTTCTGCATGAAGTGGATGGATTCGATCGAGAAGCTGGATACGCTGGAGACCGACGAGCACCGCCGGCAGTTCCTGCTCAACCTGATCTGCTTCGCGGGCTGCATCGAGGGGCTGTTCTTCTTCTCGGCGTTCGCCTACGTGTACTTCTTCCGGTCGCGCGGCATGCTGCACGGCCTGGCGGCGGGCACGAACTGGGTCTTTCGTGACGAGAGCGCGCACCTGGAGTTCGCCTTCGAGGTGGTCAACACCGTGCGCGAGCAGCACCCGGGCATGTTCGACGAGCGGATGCAGAGCCAGGTCACGCAGATGATGCGCGAGGCCGTGGATGCTGAACTGCAGTTCTCCGAGGATCTGCTGGCCGGAGGCGTCGCCGGGCTTTCCACCCGGGACATGCGCGAGTACCTGCAGTACGTCGCCGACCAGAGGCTGGAGCGGCTCGGCATGGCGAAGGTGTTCGGCTCGCACAACCCATTCCCCTTCATGGACCTGCAGGATGTCCAGGAGCTGACCAACTTCTTCGAGCGGCGCGTCTCGGCGTACCAGGTCGCGGTGGAAGGCGAGGTCGCGTTCCACGACGAGTTCTAGAAGCGCATCGCTTTTCTCGAAGGTCTGCGGACATTGCGCCCGCAGGCCTTCGAGCGTATAGATTGCAACCAGAAGGTATCTATGACACAAATCACATTATCGGTCTCCGATGCAGTTTTCGCGCAAGCGCAGGAAGCAGGACTGCTCACCCCCGGAGCCTTTGAGGAGCTTGTGCAGGACGCGCTTCGCAGGCGGGCAGCTGCCCGCTTCATCGAAATGAGCAAGTGCGTGCAGGCTGCAGCCGCCGAAGAGGGCCTGGAACCGATGTCCATGGACGAGATCCAAGAGGAAGTTGACGCGGTACGGGCGGAGCGTCGGTCGAGAGCTGCCGCTCAGTGAGAGCCGTGCTCGACACGAATGTCTTGATTTCAGGCTTCGTGTGGGGCGGCAAGCCTCGTCTCCTTCTGGACGCAGCGCGAACAGGGCGAATTCGTATTGCTACCAGTACCCCCTTGATGGACGAGCTTGCGGACGTGGTGTACCGTCGTAAGCTCACAGTCCCTCTATCAAAGGCTAAGCTGACACCGTCTCAAGTAGTAGAGCAGTACCGGCGGCTCTCATTGCTCGTGTTGCCCGCAAGTATCCGACGGACCGTATCGGACGCGGACGACGACGTGGTTCTCGGCACAGCAAAAGCCGCGCAAGCCGGCCTGATTGTTTCCGGCGATCGGCACCTGCTCGCCCTCAAGAGCTTTGGAGGCATACCCATCGTAAACGTCGCGGATGCGCTTTTGCGGATCGAAGCAGTGCCTTTGTAGACTAAGGCTCGCGGCTTGAGGCCGCTTCGGAGCCCCATGCTGCGCAAGTTGTTGAAATCCAAGATCCACCGGGCCACGGTCACGCGGTCCGACCTGCACTACGAAGGCAGCATCGCGGTCGATTCCCTGCTGCTCGCGGCGGCGGACATCCTCCCCTTTGAGGCCGTCCACATATGGAACGTGACCAACGGCAGCCGCTTGCAGACCTATGCGATCCCGGTCGAGGCCGGTTCCGGCGAGGTGTGCCTGAACGGCGCGGCTGCGCGGCTGGCGGCGGGGGGGGGGCGCCGGCGGGGTACCCGGGGCGGGGGGGGGGGGGGGG
>CAXTTW010000031.1:0-5677 GCA_964247255.1 uncultured Acidobacteriaceae bacterium | reverse complement strand
CGTCATCATCGCGAGCTTCGCCTGGATGAGCGAGGCCGAGGTCGCCGGCGCGCGAGCCAAGCTGGTGTTCGTCGACGGCGCGAACCGGCAGGTGATGCCGGAAACGGCTTCCGTTACGGAATAGGGAAACTCGGCGGCTCCCTCTGCTCCGGCTTACTTCTTTTTTGGCGGCGTGCTCTTTTTCGGAGCTGACGACTTCTTGTTCGCCGCTTTTTTCGCGGGAGCCTTCACCGGCACCTCGTCGAGCGGGACACGCTTGCCCACCGGCAGGGCTTCCACGTCGAGCTCTACGGCGTCTGCTTTCAGGACCGTGTCGTCCTTCGGCGCAATCGTCTCATTAACCACTCGAGCATCCACCTTCGGCGACGCATCTGCTTCGTTCAAAGCAGTGACGACCGTTTCTGATAACAGCTCGACCGCCGGTTTCGACGTAAGCGCGTAGCCCGCCGCAGCCGCGCTCGCGAGCGCGCCGGTCAGCCCGACCGCGACTGCCTCCACCTCGCGCCCATCAGACGTGGTTTGCGCGGCGACCGCGAGCAGGTCCGGCAGCGCGTGCCACCAGAGCAGCTCCTCGTGGGCTTCCTTGTTGAAGTAGGTCACACCCTCGTGCTCGTTCACGCCGGCGAGCCAGCGCAGGTCGCCATCCTGCCAGAGCTCGGGCGCGAAGCCGTGCACGCGCGTTCCGCCGGCGAGCGCCTCGGCGTGCCTGCCCCGCGGCTCCGGTTCCGAAGGGCGAATGCCCGCGGCAAGCGCGAGGCGGACTCTGGCGGCGGCTCGCCATGTATCCTGCCCGGCGAACTCCACCTGCGCGAAGCACTCGGCCAGCACCTGCCGCAGGGCGAACTGGTCGAACAGCGCCAGCGCCGGACCGGAAGCCAAGGCGAGCGAAAGCGACTCCGCCGTGGCCGCGAGCAGGGTGTAGGCCAACACCGGGGCCCACACATAGCCGGCGTTGATGGCAGGGCTCGCGCTGGGCAGGACGCGGCGCGCCTCGGAGGGCCAGGGCTGGGCGAACTCCGCTTCCACCATCGGGAGGCGCAGGAGCGCCTGGACACGGGCGCGAAGGCGGGTTTCCGTCAGGGCGCTTTCGTTTTGCGCCTCCGCCTCGAGCAGGGCGGGGGCCTGCTCGCCGGGCGCGCGGGGTTCCTCCACCGGGGGTGCCGGCGGCTGCACGCGCTTGAAGTACTCTTCGCGCGCCAATGCCGTAAAACGCGCGGCCCGCTCGATCCACTGCTCCAGCAGCTCGCTGTGCGGCAGCAGCTCCGGCGTTTCCGCGACGGTTGCGGCGGTGCGGTCGGCCAGGGAGGCGAACTCTCGTAGCAAACGGGGCTCGAGCGCCGCCCGCAGCGCGTTGTGCAGGGGCTCTAACTCCAGATTCAGGAGAGCTCCGCCCAGATTCTCGACCCCGCGCCCGCCCAGGAGGTCGCATAGGCGGTCCCAGGCATGGGTGGCATCGGCGCGCAGCTCGCGCCAGTCCAGCAGCACGGTGTAGCCATAGCCGCGCAGGTCCACGCGGTAGCCGCGCTCGTTGAACTCACTGGCGCGGCGCAGATGATGAAGGCCCGTGGCGTTGTCGCGCCAGGCCAGGATCGCGTCGCGGCCGGCCGGCAGCGCGAGCGCGTCGGTCAGCGAGCGCTGCCGCAGTTGGCCGGAGCCCTTGTCCATGTAAGCCGCTGAGTGGTGCAGGGTGCCCCGCACGCCCCCGTAGCTGTTGTTGTAGACGACCAACGACCGCTGCCCGTCGCGTTGATTCGAGAATGCGAAGACGTTCTCCTCGACCCCGCCTCCTTCGCCCCAACAGTCGTAGAGCAGAAAATTGTCGGACTCGGCGAACAGCGCACGGTCGTGCAGCAGCGGAGCGATCTCGCGGTTGTGCCGCGCCACCAGCGCATCGTCGGCCCACTCGTCGTAGCGGGGCCGGTAGTACTCCATCCCGTACTTCTCGGTGAAGCCCTCGACCTGCCCATGGCCGAACATCGGCAGCCCCGGCAGAGTCGCCATCAGGGTCGCCACGCCGAAAAACTTATCGCCGGAGCCGAACTGGTCGATCGCCGTGCGCTCATCCGGGTTCGACATGAAATTGACGTACCGCTTCATGATGCCCGGATCGAACTCCAGCGTGTTCTTCAGCACCTTGCGGTAGTTCGCATTGTCCTCGTCGCGCAGCATCACCATGAAAGCCGAGTTATAAACCCGGTGCATGCCCAGCGTGCGGACGAAGTAGCCCTCCATGAGCCAGAACGCCTCGGCCAGCAGCAGCGTGCCGGGGACCTCGCGGGCGACGCGGTCGACCACCTCGCGCCAAAACTCCTCGGGGATCGCGCGGTCGAAATCGGAGGTGGTCATCGCGGACTCGGCCCGCGAGGGGATCGCGCCGCCCGAGCCCGGGGTGGGGAACCACAGCCGCTGGATGTGCCGCTTCGCGAGCGTCATCGCCGCGTCGAACCGGATGATGGGGAACTGCCGCGCGACCTGGAGGATCGTCTGGATGACCTGCTCCCGCACCGCGCCGCTCAGGTAGTTGAGCTGCGCCGTGTCGTTCCAGGGAAAGCTGGTGCCGTCGTTGCCGTGATAGATGTACTGCCGGTCGCCGGTCCACTTGTCGCGGCGCAGAAAGACTACGGCCGCGTCGGTCTGCTGGTAGTAGTGGTCCTCGATCTTGATCTCGACGCGGTCGTCGCCCGAAAGATCCGGCCCGTCGAAGGAGTACGCCGGGTAGGGCGAGTCGTTGCGGGAAAGAAACCACTCCGGATGGTTGATGACCCAGGGCGAGTCGATGCCCATGTGGTTGGGCACCATGTCGCTCGCCAGCCGAATGCCGTGCCGCGCGCAGCGGTCGCGCAGGTCGCGGTACGCGGGCTCGCCGCCGAGCGCACCCGCGATGGTGTAGTCGTAGAGCGAGTACGCGCTGGCCACCGCGTCCGGATTGCCGCACAGGTTCTTGATCGTCTTGGACGCGCGCGAGCGCTCCCACACGCCGATGAGCCAGAGCGCGTTCATGCCGCGTCCGGCCAGGGTCCGCAGTTCCTCGTCGGGGATCTTGTCGAGCGTGTCGATGTGCCGGCCGTAGAAGCGCGAAAGCTGGTTGAGCCAGACGAAGGTGCTCTTGGCGATCATGACGGTGCGCGGCATCCACTCCTGATCGGGGGAAAAGGCCTCGTACTCCTGCATGCCCGCCGCGTAGTTGGAAAAGCTCGCGGTCGCTTCGGTCCCGCCGCCGAAACGGCTCTGGCCCGCCGGATGGAACTGCCGCCACAGCGCCAGCTCCTCTTCCTTGAGCAGGTCGCCGCCCAGCGTCAGGCGGCGCAGGAACGCCTCGACCGCGAAGCCCCAGCGCGCGCTCAGGCGACTGAGCTGGTCGGCGAGCGAGCCGCCGCCTTCCTGCACGGAGAGCAGCAGGGCCAGCAAGCCGCCGCGGCCCTCACCCAGGTCGGGCAGGGTTGCAAAGAAGGAGGCAAACCCGGCCGTGACCGTTGCGTAGGCAGTGGTCTCCGCCAGCCTGGTGTCGTCGAACAGCTCACGGAAGGGCGCAAAGGCAGGATTGCGGTTGCCCAGCCACAGCAGCAGCATCTCCTCGAACGCGGCTTCGCGGTGCGGGAAGCCGTCGGTCTCGCCCTGGAGCCACTCCTCGGGCGTGTCTCTGCCGGCGTACACGTCCGCGCCCGGGAAGCGCTCCACAAACGCGAGCAGCAAACGGTCCAGCTCCTCTGCGCCTACCTGCTCGGAAAAGTGCGCCAAGGCTTCCGTCATCACGGCCGGCTTGACGTGCGTGCGATACCACAGCAGCAAGGCGTGGGTGGCCTCGTCGATCAGCCCCATGGCGAACAGACCGGCGGGCTGGATCTTCTCCGCCCGGCCCACGTTCATGCGATGGGCCAGGGCGCGACTCGCCCCGGGGTCGGCGAACACGGCGTTGCCGTTGAAGGAGAACAGGAGCCCCTCGACCCCGTAGCGGTCGCGGGCTTCACGCGAGATGTGGAATTCAAACATGCGGGGGTGCTTTCTCCTTACGCCGTGCGCGGCTCCCCAAGCGTAGATGCGTTCGCGGGGCCTCCCTACAAGGATGGCATAGAAGCGGTCTTGTCAAAGCGCAAGCCGTGCACCGGATGAGACCCGCCGCCGAAGCGGGTCTCATGCCCTGTACCGAAGCCGCGGCTTCGTGGACGAGACCACGATCGGTATGCTCGGAACAGATGCAAACCTTCGACGCCGCCCTGCTGAGCCCCAAGGACAACTACAAGCTGCTGTCCGGCGCGGTCGTGCCGCGGCCCATCGCGTGGATCTCGACCGTGGACGCGGCCGGCGTTCGCAACCTGGCCCCCTACTCGTTCTTCGTCGCGGTCAGCGCGAACCCGCCGGTGCTGTGCTTCTGCCCGTCCGTCCGTGAGCCCGAGCCAGGCCTTTCGCCGGCCAAAGACACGCTCGAAAACGTGCGGGCGACAGGGGAGTTCGTGGTCAACATCGTCTCCGAGGAGCTCACGGAGCGCATGAACGCGACCTCCGCCCAGCTGCCCCCGGGCGAGGACGAGTTTTCCGTCTGCGGCTTGACGCCCATACCCGGCGAGGCGGTGCGGGCGCCCCGGGTGGGCGAGGCCAAGGTGCAGATGGAGTGCCGGCTGATGCAAATCGTCGAGGTGAGCGCGAAGCCCGGCGGCGGCTCGCTGGTGCTGGGGGAGGTGCTGCGCTGGCATGTGAGCGAGGACCTGCTTGAGCCGGGGTACAAGATCGATCACGACAAGCTGCGGGCGGTGGGGCGCATGGCCGGGTCGGAGTATGTGCGGACGGGGGACCGGTTCGCGCTGGCGCGGCCGAAGTGAGCGTGTCAGCGCTTCGGGGTGGGCGTCAGGGTGACTGTCTGGAAGCTGCCCGGGGTGTCCCTATTAACGCCCTCGATGACCAGCGTGGCGTTGGCTTCGATTGTGCTCCAGTCATTCGTGCTCAAAACTACGATCGCCAGGGCGCGGCCTTTCAGATTCTGTTGGTAGGCCAGGTTCTTGTCCGCCGTAAGAAGCAGATCGAAGCCGGCGGCCTGCGCCGCATAGAGAAGCTGGCCGTTCGACAACTGGTCCCACTCCATGGACCGCGCGGTCGAAACACGATGGGAAGGCAGCAAATCCCGCGTGCGCCGAGGTATGTTGTGATCGAACAACACCTTCACAGGTGCAGGTCCCTTCCCTTGGCGGCCGCGAAAGCTAGAATCTCCTTCACGACGCGCTCGGGGATATCGAAGTTGTCGGCAATTTCCTCGACGGGTGAACCGTGCTCGTAGTTCTCGACGACGGAGTCAGCCTGGAGGCGGGTGCCTTTCAGGATGGGTACACCGCTGAGCTTGAGCGGGTTGCGCTCGACCAGGGGACAGTCGGACCAGTCGATCGCGGGCGAGTCGATTTCGGGCGAATTGGGACTTTCCATATGTGGATTCTATGCTCCTGCTTCGATCCGGAGAAGCACCGGGCCGCAGGGGGACAAGCGCGTAATCCTTTGTCCGGCCGGGTACGTCCGTAGGGGTAAGAAACGGGCCGAAGCGCACGAGACAAGCATGACCCGTTCAGGAGATTTCCTATGAAAGTATTGGCAGCAGTTACGGCAGGGTTGCTCCTTGGACAGGCGATGCTCGCGCAGCCCGGGCAGCGGACCCCGCCCAGCCCGGCGGAGATGGCCCAGCACGAAGGCGCCG
>CAXTTW010000030.1:0-12986 GCA_964247255.1 uncultured Acidobacteriaceae bacterium | reverse complement strand
CTTTGGCGTCCATAGCGCGCCTTGAAGAAAGCGCTGATAGGACGCAGCTCGAATCGAGCGTCGCGCCAGGGCGGCCGAGCCCGCGGCCCCGACGAGACCGGCCTGTCCGCCCGGCGCAGGGCGGTGGCGCGCGCCCGCTCTGCATACTGCCCGGCTTTGCGGCGCTCGCCCTTGCGGGAGAGAAGCGCGACGGTGGTGAGCATGGCCGCGCCTAGGAAGGAAACCGAACCCACCACCCACATCAGCGAACCGGCGGCTACCTGGTCGTCCATGACGGAAAGGCCGAAGAAACGGGGGACGGAGGCATACTCCTGGTAGAAAATCTTTCCGGAAAAGGCGAGCGAGGCTGAAAGCGCGGTGTTGATGAGGTCGGCCGAGAGCAGAAAGGGAAGCAGGAGCCAGCGGCTCGCGGTGTAGAGGGTAGGCCAGGGGGCGACGATGTGCCACCAGAACAGGATGCTGGAGAGGAGGAAGCACACGTGCTCTACCTCGTGCCAGCCCGGCGAGCGCAGCGCGAGCCCGTAGGCGGCGGGTACGTGCCAGCCGATAAAGGTCACGTTCATGACCAGCCAGGCGAAGACCCGCGAGTGGAGCAGCCGCTCGAGTGCGCGGACCGGGCGCAGGGTGAAGAAAGGGCCGAGCCCTTCGCGCACGAGGTAGCGCGGCAGCCCCCGCAGCAAGGGGACCATCGGCTCGCCCAACACAAGCAGCGGCGGCGCAACGGACATGAGCAGCAGGTGCTGGATCATGTGCGCGGTCAGCAGGACGCCGGAAAGCGCATCGAGGGGGGAAGCCAGCGCCGCCCAGACCGCGATAACGCCGCCGGCAAAGGACGCCGCCCGCCAGACGGGAATCTGGTCCGGACGGGTTGCCCCGAGGGCCTTCCAACCGCGCAGGTAGACGGCGAGCGTAAGCAGCAGGAGCAGCGTGACCCCGTATGGAAACGCGGCAAGGCTGTAGCCAACGCCGTATGCGGCCTGTGTTGCGTCTCCCATGAGTCTAGTTTCAGCCTACACGCGGCGGTTTCCCGGCCTGGACGCGCGTGGGTATCCGGCCAAAACGGTAAACGGCCGCCCCGAAGGGCGGCCGCGGTTGCGTTTACGTCTGCCGGGTCAGTGCGCCAGCGCAGGCTGCCTCACCTGGCTGATGCTGTTCCCCTGAGGCTGCTCCTTCGACGGAGGCGCGGGAGCTGGCTCCGGCACCTTCTCGGCAGTCGGCGGCGGGGTCGCCTGCGGCTGGTCGTCGAAACCGATCTGCGCGCCGCCCAGAGGGGAACCGGTGTTGTCCGGAGAGGGCCCGTACTGATTGCCCGTCGGCAGTGAAGGGTTGCGCGCCGGCGGCTGGTTGGCAGGGTGCATCGTCTCGAGGAAGGAAACGAGGGCCGTGGTTTCGGCCGGGCTCAGGTTTTTGCCGTAGGCCGGCATATTGCCGCCGCCCTGCAGGACCTGCCGGACCAGCTGATCGTAGGTAAGCCGCGTCGCGACGGCGTCGAGCGCCGGGCCGCGCTGCCCGCCCTCACCCGCGACCATGTGGCAGCCGCGGCACTGCTTTTCCTGGAAGACCACGCCGCCCGCGCGTTCCAGCGGCATCGCGGCCTGGATCTTGTGGACGGGCAGGGCGTCGCCGCTCCATGCCTGCATTTTCGGGCTCCAGGGCTCGTAGGTGCCCAGGTGGTTGAGGACCGCCAGCGAAATAGCCATCGTGATCAAGGTCAGCACGGCGACTGGACGGCGGCTCCAGTGCTTCTCGCCCTCACCCGCGACGAAGGGAAGCGCGACCAGGACAGCGATACCGATAACGGGCGCGCCGAGCAGAAACGGCGTCGCGAGCGAACTCGGCAGGTAGCACAGGATGGAATATAGCCAGAGAAAGAAATAGTCGGGTTTGGGCACGACCTGAATGTTGGTGGGGTCAGGCTGGCCGCCCGGCCCGAACGGACCGAAGACAACAGCGCAGAGCGCGACCGCGCCATAAATCGCCGCCGTGAAGTAGAGGTCCTTCCAGACCGCCCCGGGGACGAACGCGATGCCGTCCTTACCGTGCGAAAGCTGGTTGTACTCCTGCACGTAGGTCGAGCGCCGCACGATGCGTCCGGGCATCGGCCACTCGTTAATGCCGAGCTTGAGGACCAGCCAGGTGTGCAGGCCGGAGAAGCCGAGCAGCAGGCTGGGCAGGACGAAAACGTGCAGCGCGAAGAAGCGGGTCAGCGTGGCTCCGCCGATGATGGGGCCGCCCAGGAGCGCGTGCACCATGTAGGTACCGACGAACGGCACACGGCTGGAGATGGAGGCGGCGATGCCCAGCCCCCAGTAGGCGTCCGTGTCGTAACGCATCACCTGGCCCGTAAAGGCCATGCCGAGAGTCAGGAACAGGAGGGCAACGCCCAGGATCCACGTCAGCTCGCGCGGGAACTTGTACGCGCCGAACAGGAAAACCTGCGCCATGTGCACAAGCACGACGGCGACCATGAAATTGGAGCCCCAGCCGTGCATCGCGCGTAGGAACCAGCCCAGGGGAAGGTTGTTGTTGATGTATTGCAGGCTTTCCCACGCGTTGGACGCGGAAGGTGAGTAGACGAGGGCGAGAAAGATGCCGGTGATGATTTGGAGGATGAGCAGCGACAGTGCCGCCGACCCGAAGACGTACCACCAGCTCGCGGTGGACTTGGGGACCGGGTGAAGAGCGGCTTCCTTGACGAAACCTTCGAGCTGGACGCGGCGCTCGAGCCAGCCGTAGGCGTCGAGGCCGGCCTTCTTGCCATTGAAGTTGAACTTAGGAAGACTTAGCCGAGGCATGATGACGTCCCTTTTTCCCCCGCGTTGCGGAGGCTTGCCGAAGTGGAGAGAGTAGGCAGCTGACCCGCCTGTATTTGAAGCTGCCCGTTTGTGATCTTCCATGAGTACTCAAACAGGCCGCGTTCCGGCGGTCCGGCGGCCCGGGAGCCGTCCTGGTAGTAGACGCCGCCATGGCAGGGGCACATAAAGAGGCCAGACTGCGGAAACCAGCGTACGGGGCAGCCAAGGTGCGCGCAGTTGATCGCGAAGACCTGAAATTGATTTTCGGAGAGGCGGCGCACCCAGCAGGCCGTATTGTCCGTGATGCCGTCCGTCGGGGACTGGTAAGGGGTGACAAAGGTAGCCAGGCGCGTTTGCCCGTTGGGGTAACGATCGATGCCGCCCAGAGTAACCCAGGATTTATAGAAGTTTTTCTTTCGGAGCGCGGGCCCGAGCACGTAGCCGATGACAGGAGCCGCGATGGCCAGACCGACGACCGCGTTAATGGCGATGCCGATGTTCATGAGCACGTTCCGGCGCGTCACGGAGTGGACAGGAACCGGCGCGTCTTCTACCTTGTGGTCTTCGACCCTGGTTTCTTCGACCTTGATCTGGTGATCCTGCAGACTGCTCATTGGCTGGTCCTCCTGTCGAGCTCGGTACCGCCCCCGGTCGGGTGCGGATTGCCTGGATTCGTGACCCGGTGGCTGCTGAGCCAGGCAACGACGTCGGTGATCTCCCCATCGGACAACGGGCGGCCCGGGATGTCGTTCCGGTAGTCCGGGTGACCCAGATCCGGCCGGCCCGCGATGGTGATGGTGCGCAGGCCCTGGTCGCTGATGAGCGAAAGGTAGGTCGGGTCCGTGATCGAGCCCGACTTGCCCGGCTTCAGCACCAGCCCAGCCGCGTTGGCCGCGCCGTGGCAGCTCGCGCACGCCTGGGCGTAGACCTGCGCGCCGTGGGCGATGTCGCCGGGGTGCGCCGCCGCGTAGGGGGGGAGGTTCATACCTACAAGCATAGCGGGCTTGGCCCACCGTTGGCGCATGCCGTGCACGATGATATTGATTTGGTCATCCGTCAATAGCCCCCCTTCTGAATCCGCGAATGCCGGGCTCAGTCCGCCCGGTCCGCCGGCAGCGGTCCAGTGCTTGATGACCGCGTCGGAGGCGATGCCGAAGTAGATAGGGTTGTTGAAGCCGAACGCGGGACTGTTTTTCCCGTCGACTCCGTGGCAGGCCACGCAGTTCTCGCTGTAAAGCTGGTTAAAGTCGGCAAGCTTGTCGGGCCGGACTTCGGCTTCATGCGCGCTCGCGGGGCCAACCAGCAACCGGTTGCAGCCGGAAAGGAACAGGGTTGCAGCGGCAAGGACCGCAAGGGTGCCCGTCTTTGGGCGGTGGGTGCGCGCTGCGGACATCACTTACGGTCTCCTGAGTCTTCGTTGCGGTCGTCGTGGCCCATCCCGGAGCCTTCAAGGCCGAGGCGCATGGAGAGCGGCATCGTCATAGCCTGGCGGTAGTAGGGCGACCGCGAAACCACATAGCCGGCGACGACGCCGAAAGTGAGCTGCGCGATGAGGAAGCTGGGCCAGTTGACGTGCTCGCTGATCTCAGGATTGATGATGGGCAGCGTCGCCGAAAGCAGCCCGGTCCAAAGCAGCGGCGCGATGATGCCGCCGAAGATGATGGGGTGCTTCGGCATGATGGGGAGCGCCGAGCCGTAGACCAGGCCGATGAGAAGGCAGGTCACCGCGTGGATCAGGATCGCGATCGCGAAAGGGCCCGCGTGGAAGGCGCGCAGGTAATCCATCGTCGGGGCCGCGCTGCCCATGATGCCCGCCCCGCCCAGCAGATTGACGGGGAACCAGGGCGAGTGCTGCCCGACGAGCCCGTAGGCGAGCGCCGGAACGATCATCGCAATGCCGCCGGCGATACCGCCCCTGATGCCGGCCAGGGGGGAAAACGTTCCTTCGCCTACGTGTGAGCGGTGCTCGGTGCCCGTACGCGCATCCGCGCCCGTATTGATCCGCGCCACGGACTTGCGCGAGCTTTCGATCGCGATCTCCTGGACCCGGACCTCGATCTCCTCGTGCGCCTCGTGCGGCAGGACGTCGCGGAACCAGCCGACGCAGCCGTAGCCCAGCATAAGCAGGCCGAAGATGCCGATGGCGTAGTGGGTAAGGATGCCGCTGACTGCCAGCGTGAAACCGAGGGCCGTGACAATCGGCCAAGCGGTCGGCTTGGGCAGGTGAATACCTTCGCCGTGCGCGGCGCTATGCGCCTTGACCGTGTCTCCGTGGGGGATGTCGACCGCGCCTTGCTCCAGCTCGTGCTCTGCCGCGGGGCTATGTGTCGCCTGTGTCGCGCTCATGCTTCGTCCTATCTTGGCTTTCGGCTAACGCCCGATAATGTAAACCACCGCGAACACAATGACCCAGACCGCATCGACGAAGTGCCAGTACAGCGCCAACGTCGTGATGCGTTCGGTGTTCTTGCTCGTGACATGGCCGCCCTTGGCCAGCAGCCACAATGTAATCAGCATGACCAGCCCGATGATCACGTGCGAGGCATGGAGCCCGACCAGCGAGTAAAAGGTCGTGCCGAACAGGTTGGTCTGGAGCGTCAGCCCGTCGTGGTAGATCAGCTTGTACCACTCGTAGCCGGTGCCGGCCAGGAAGATGGTGCCGAGCCCGATCGTGACGCCCATCCACGCGATGAACTTTTGCACCGCGTTGTGTTCGATCGCTTTCTCCGAAAGCCAGATCGTGAAGGAGGAGCTGAGAAGGCAGATCGTGTTGACGATCGGAATTTCCAGAACTTCCTTCGGCTGCGGCCCCCACTGGCTCTTGCCGATATAGAACAGATAGGCCAGCACGAACATGGCGAAGATCGCGGACTCACCGATGATCAGGCAGTACATCCCGACCTTGCCCTTGTTAGGCAAGGTCCAGGGCTGTTCCATGTCGCGTGAAATGACGGGTACGGCGATCGTGCTCATCGGCTCTGCTTTCCTGGCGAGGTGGCGTTGCGGACCGGCTTACTCATACTTCCAGTCCGGATCGGTCGGGTGCTTGAGGTCCCACAACGGACGGCGGCTGGAAACAACCGGGTCCACGGCGAAGTTGTACTCGGGCGGCGGCGAAGAGGTCGCCCACTCGAGCGTCCAGGCATCCCACGGGTCCGGCCCGGCGTCGGCGCCGTGCAGGGCCGAATGGATCACGTTGTAGACGAACACGGCCGTCGCCAGACCTTGAACGTAGGCACCCACCGAAGCGATGCCGTTCCAGGTTGCCCACCCGCGGCTCGCCTCGTAGGTGTACACCCAGCGTGGCATGCCCAGGATGCCTGGAATGTGCAGGAAGTCGAAGGTGAGATGGAAGCCGACCAAAAACGTCCAGAAGTGGATCTTGCCGAGCTTCTCGTTAAGCATGCGCCCGGTGATCTTCGGGAACCAGTAGTAGAAGCCGGAAAGCATGGAGAACAGGATGCCGCCTACCAGAACGTAGTGGAAGTGCGCCACCACGAAGTAGGAGTTGTGCAGCTGCCAGTCCCAGGGGGAGGCGGAAAGCATGATGCCGGTCAGGCCGGAGATCAGGAACTGGATGACGAACGCCGAGGCGAACAGCATCGGGGTCGCGAAGCGGATTTTTCCACCCCACATCGTGGCCAGCCAGTTAAAGATCTTGATGCCCGTCGGGACGGCGATGATCATCGTCGAAAGCGTGAAGAAGGTATTCGCCGCGGACGTCATGCCGACCGTGAACATGTGGTGCGCCCACACGCCGAGCGAGATGAAGACGATCGATACGGTAGCCGCGACCATGGCGGTGTAGCCGAAGGCCGGCTTACGCGAGAAGACCGGAATCACCTCGTTCGCGATACCGAATGCCGGCAGAACCAGGATGTAGACTTCCGGGTGGCCGAAGATCCAGAAGAAGTGCGCCCAGATAAGGGCCGAACCGCCCGCCTGCGCGTCGAAGAAGTGCGCGCCCAGGTACCGGTCGAGCTCGAGCATGACCTGCGCGGCGGTAAGCGGCGTGATCGCCACCAGGGTCAGCGCGGAAACGCATAGCATGATCCAGCAAAACAGGGGAATCCGCATCATCGTCATGCCCTTGCAGCGCATGGAAATGGTGGTCGCGATGATGTTGATCGCGGCGCCGAGCGTGCCCCAGCCGGTGACGAACAGGCTCAGCGCCCAGAAGTCGGTCGCGTGGCCCTGGGAGTAGGTGCGCGTCGTCAGCGGGGCATACTCGAACCAGCCCACGTCCGGCGCAGAGCCCTGACCGTACAGGCCGAAGCCGCCGATGAAGGAGTAATAGAGCAAGATGCCGCCGAACGCCGTCAGCCAGAAGCTGAGGGCGTTGAGGCGCGGGAACGCCATGTCGCGCGCGCCGATCATCAGCGGCACAAAGTAGTTGGCGTAGCCGAACAAGAGCGGCATGCCCATCAGGAACACCATGGTCGTGCCGTGCATGGTGAACATGCGGTTATAGGTTTCAGGAGCCAGGAAGCTGTTGTTCGCGTGCGCCAGCTGCATGCGCATCGCCATCGCTTCCGAACCGCCGACCAGCAGAAAGAACATCGCGTACAGGATGTACAGGATGCCGAGCCGCTTGTGGTCGACCGTCACGATCCAGCCGTGGAGGTACTCGCGAAAGGTCCCTTGCGCGGTTTTCGCCGGCGTCAGATCCAGTGCGCCGATTGGTAACGATGCGTCAGCCATTGCCCTTCACTCCTCTTTCCGCTTCTCGGGGCTACTTCAAGCTCGTCAGGTACACCGAAACCTGCTCGAGTTGTGTTTCGGATAGTTGCATGGGCGGCATCAGCGCACCCTCTTTGACGTCGCTCGGGTTGCGGATCCACGTCTTCAGGTCGTCCACGTTGTTGGCCAGGATGCCCGAGCCGAGGGCGTCCCTGCTCCCGAAATGGGTCAGGTCCGGTCCGAACCGGCCGTTCGCGACCGTGCCGCGGATCGCGTGGCAGTTGATGCAGGCATTCGACATGAAGACCTGCCGCCCAGCCGCGACCTCCGCGGCTGCCGCCGAGTGCGCGCCCGCGCCCGGCGCATTCTTGTTTTCGGCGAAACCCGAGTTCGACCCCATCGCTCGGGTGCCCGGCTTCGCAACTGTTCCGGCGTTGTCGCGGTCGTTTGCTTCGGCTCCGGGCTTGGCTTGCGTCCCATTGACCGCGCCATGGGTCTGCTGCCCGCCGTAGTAGGCGGCCGGCATCATGCGGGCTCCGCCGAAGTCTTCAACTCGCGCCTGGGCCTGCGGGCCCTCGCCCGGAACTACTTCAACCGCGGGCTGCTGCTGCTGCGTGATCCAGCGCTGAAACTGGTCGGGCGTGTCTACATAGACGCGGATCAGCATCTTTGCGTGCTGCACACCGCAGAACTGCCCGCACTGGCCCACGTAGACGCCCGGCACCGTAGGCTCGATCCACATTTGGTTGACATGGTCCGGGATATTGTCGACTTTGCCCGCCAATTGCGGCACCCAATAGGAATGCCAAACGTCGGCCGAAAGCAGCTTCAGAAAGGCCGGGCGATGATGCGTCGCGTCGCTCATCGGTACGTGGAACTCATTCGCCACGACCACGCCGTACTGCGGGTACCGGTACTCCCACCAGAACTGGTGGCCGACGACGGTGACATCGAGGGCTGTCGGCGGCTTAGGGTGATCCTGGATCGCGAAGATCATGCGCGCCGTCGTCAGAAAAAGCACAACCACGATGACGACCGGCACGACCGTCCAGGCAAGCTCCACCTGCGGCGAGCCGTACACCTGCGGCGGCTCCACCGGGCTGGCGTCGCGGGACCGGTAGCGTACCGTCACATACAGCCACGCCCCGCCGACCACGACAAGGATGCCCATGGTGATCCCGATCACGAACAGGCTCAGGACAAACTCCTGGTGGGCCGGGACCGAGGTCGGCTTGAACATATTGGGTACTTCGGACGGCTTGTTTTCCGCCCATAGGCTCGCTGCGGACGCGAGCGACGCGCCGAGGACCGCAACGGTCCGCAAAGCGGCCAAGCGCCACCGGCGTCTCCGGGTTACGACACTTCCCTGTGCACTGCTCACGTACGGCTCCTGCCGGGTGCAGCGGGCATGTGGAAAACGTGCCCGGTCCCGCGAATAGTTCCATCCTAGCAGGACGGTCACCGGCGAAAACTGCTTTTTCCGCTCGAGCGGAGTGCGCGTTCCACCCGGCGAACGTTCGCGCGATGACGAGCTTTCACGCGGTCAAGCGAACGGGCTCACGCCTCGAATTTTTAACACCAAAGTCACCCTGGGATGAATTTCTCACTCTATCGCATGCGGGGGAGTTCTGAGCTTCAGCGCGACGCAGATACTGCCGACCGCAGCCGGTTGACAGCGCGCACGGCGGTGAGAATGCGCCTCAGCGGAAGGCCATCGGCGTACGCTCGCAGAACCAGCCTGGGCAGCAAGGGCCATCCGAGCATCGGCCAGGCGTGCGTGGGGTTCGCATAGAAGCGCGAGGCAGCGTGCTCCGCAACGCGCAGGTCGCCGCGCAGCGCTTCAGACGCCTTGAGGAACGCGGCCTGTGTTTCCGAGCCCTTCAGGCCTGCATCGACGGCGGCAGCCGCCGCCTGGCCGCTGCGGATCGCGCCGTAGATGCCCTCGCCTGTGAGGGGATCCACGAAACCGGCGGCATCCCCTGCGAGGAGGATGCGCGAGCCCCGCTGTGGCGTGTAGCCGGCCGCGCCCAGCCCGAGGAACTGCCCGACCTTGCGGGTGCGCTCCCGCCCCGGCCCACACCGGGCGTCAATATAAGCGTTCAAAGCCGCCCGCCCGATGCGCTCACCGGCGGTTTCGACATACAGCCCGACGTTTACGTGATCGTTGCGCGGAAAAAGCCAGCCGTACCCTCGTTGGACGGGAGCAAAATCAAAAGTAAGAGGGAAACGGTTCTCCTCTCCATGGTTAAAGGGCACGTTCGCTTCGACTGCGAAACCCGTCCGAAACCAAAGGCCGTCTGTCGCGAGCGCACGGACGCGGGAGTGAACGCCATCCGCTCCGATCACATACCGCGATCGAAAGGTTTGAACGCCTTCAAAGCGAATCAGGATGTCGTTTCGATCACGCTCGAAGCCCTGAAGATTCGCTGTCCGCCGGAACTCGACCCCGCGCTCCCGAGTTCGGTCGAGACAGAAGGCATCGAGTTCTTCCCGGACGGTCATCGCGCACACTGGATCGCTCCGGCCGACATGCACCTTCTCGCCTCCGGCACCTTCAAGGTCGACGCGGTCGACCCAACGGCGGATCACGGGCGCAATGGAGTAGCGTAGGGCGCGGACCGCCTTGCGCGTCAACCCGCCCGCGCACGCCTTTGGGCGAGGAAACGCCGCGCGATCCAGAAGCAGAACCCTCCAGCCAGCGGCTTGCAGATCGTAGGCCGCCGCGCACCCCGCCGGGCCTGCTCCAATAATGACCGCGTCCCAAACCTGTTCCATTCCATCGATTATCCCTGCCGGGCAGCCTCGAGTGCCCGCACAGTCTCGAGGGCGCGAACATCTATTGTGGGTGTATGGGTGAAACGGCTGAGATTCTCGCGCTTTGGCGACGGGCGGAGGAGCAGGGCGAGCGCGTGGCGCTGGCCACGGTGGTGCGCGTAGAGGGTTCCTCGTACCGTAAGCCGGGCGCGCGCATGCTGGTCAGCTCGGGAGGCGAGCGCGCGGGGACGATTTCGGGCGGCTGCCTGGAAGCCGAGGTGAGCCGCAAAATCTGGTGGCTGACCGCCCAGGGCCCGTCGATCCAGCAGTATCAGAGCTCCTTCGATGAGGATGCAGGGGAGATTCCCTGGGGGCTTGGCTGCGGAGGAACCGTATGGCTGCACCTGGAGCAGCAGCCGGTCGCAGTGCTGAAGGCACTAGCCGCCGCTCACGAGCAGGGTAGCCCTTCGGTCATCCTGTTCCAGCTCGCCCCTCCTTATGGGCCGGCTATCCCCGTAATACCCGGCGACGCTTCGATCATTGCCGAATCGTCAGAGGTTTTGCTTGAGGCCTTCGACAGACGCGAAAGTGTTTGCGTCGTGAATTGCACTGACCCACTGCTAGCGGAATACCTGGCACCGCCGCCGCGGCTGACGGTTTTCGGAGCCGGGGACGATGCGCTGCCGATCCTTGCGTTCGCGCAGGCGCTCGGGTGGCGAACTACCGTGGCGGATGGACGCGCGCACCTTCTTCAGCCGGGAAAGTTCCCTCGGGACACCGAACTACGGCTTCTTGCGTACGATATTCCGGTCGCCTGCGGTCCGGTCCCCGCGCGCGGGGCGCTTCCGGTGCCGCCCGAGACCGGCGTGCGCGACGGGGAGCTTGCCGTGATCCTGACCCACTCCTACGAGCAGGATCGTGCGATTTTGGCTGCTCTGCTCCCGCGGGAGCTGCTTTACCTGGGAATCCTCGGCCCGCGTCACCGGACGCAACGCCTGCTCGAAGAGACTGCCCCCCTGCTAGGCCTTTCTGTCGAGGCGTGCTTTGCGCGGCTCCACTCCCCGGTCGGCCTCGACCTGGGCGCGCGCGATCCCGCGTCGATCGCCCTTTCGATCGTGGCGGGGCTGCAGGCCGCGCTCACCGGGCGCAGGCTGACCGCTACCTGTACGGCCGCTGGAGCGCCGCGCCGGCTTGCCAGCCGCGATGCCTGAGCAGACGGCGGCGATCGTCCTTGCGGCGGGAGCATCCAGCCGGCTCGGGCACCCCAAGCAACTGGTTCTCTACCAAGGCGAGCCGCTGCTGCGACGGACGGTGAAGCTGGCTCTCTCGGTGGGAGCCGCTCCTGTGATTGCCGTTACGGCTGAGGATGGCGCTATGGAATCCAGTCTCGAAGGCTTGCCGGCGGTGCGGGCCCGCAACCCCGACCCGCGCGAGGGGATGCACAGTTCGCTGCGTATCGGCATGTGCTTGCTTGCCGAGCGCTTCCCTTCCACCGCCCGTGTGCTGCTGCTGGTGTGCGACCAGCCGCTGCTGCGCAGCGGGCATCTCGAAGCCCTGCTGGGGGCTCCCGGCTCCATCGCCGCAGCCTTCTACGACGGGCATTTGGGCGTGCCGGCTGTGTTTTCCCGTGAGCACTTCGCGGCGCTCGCGAGCGGCGGCGGAGACCAAGGCGCTCGCTTTCTTTTCCGAACGCTTCCGGTCACGTCCGTCCCGATTCCCGAAGCCGCGGTCGACATCGATACGCCGGACGATTTAGCTCGCCTCGAATACTTTGGAGATGCTCAAAGTGAAGGGAGTATCTAGAGAGGTTTTCCGACGTTTTTAGGCGCGCTCGGGGATGCATTCGGACCTTCATGGATGGGTTTTTGCCCGGCTTCCTCGGGCAGGCGCCCTGGAGACGGCCGTTGGCCGCCATCGACCCACTTGGTCAGTTCGTCGAACGCCAGCCCGACCTGCTCCGGGAGCAGGTTGCAGTGACCGTCGCGGTCTACGTATTGCTGGACAAAGTGATCGCCGACTCCTAAGCGGCGCGTGAGTTCGTCATAGTAAGCGGCGGTCGAGGCCGGGACCAAAGGGTCATAGATAGAGTGCAGGGCCAGCAGAGGCCGCTTCAGGTCGCCGGAGGGCGAGCCATACCGGGCGACGTAGCGCAGGGCGCTCGGGTCGGCCGAGTACCGGTGGACGCGCGCGTTGAGGGCATTGTCATCGGTGGTTCCGGTGTAGATCAGGTTGCGGTTATCGAATGGGTTGCCCCCGGCTTTGGCGCGCAGGTCCAGGATCGCGAAGGTGTTAAAGACGAGTACATCGGCGAGTCCGCGGTTGGTGTGGATGTCGGCGAGCGAGCGAAGAAGAGCGGCTTCCGGGGCGTGAGCATTCAGGGCTTTTTCGACCAACGTCGAAATAGCGGGGTCGTTCATGCGGAAGCCGGACGGAATATGTTCGACGTCCGGCAAAATGCCGGGAAAGAAGGCGTCGAACGCAACCCGGTTCGCGAAAGCTCGCTGCAGGACCAGGTCGGCGGGCGCGAGGACGCCGCACAGGGCGAGGCCGCCGGCGTAGTCGCGGGCATGCTGCTCCAAGGTGAGCACGGTGAGCAGGCCGCCCATGGACTGGCCCATGACGAAGGTCTGCTCCGGGTGGCCGAACTGTTTACCGAAGTAGCGGCGCAGGGCCTCCGCATCGCCGGGGGCCGTGGCAACGGCCCAGCCGCCCGCGCGGTAGCCCGGCTGGGCCACGGCGTAGCCGCGCTGGAGCAGC
>CAXTTW010000029.1:5406-13016 GCA_964247255.1 uncultured Acidobacteriaceae bacterium | reverse complement strand
GCACGTACATGGGCAGAATGTCGAGCAGGGGCGGGCAGTAGAGCAGCAGCAGCGCGCCCACTACCGCGGTCAAGGGGCGGGCGTAGTAGAAGTCGAGCAGGTTGTGGATCGCCTCGCGGTGTGTATGCGCGGCGAGCGCGGCGATGACCGTGAAGGCCAGCGCCAGCATAAGCACGTGGATGCCGTAGATCTTGAGCGCGCGCTTCCACAGCCTCGTTTGTAGGCCGGCCGCGTCCTCCGCGGCCTGGCGGCTGTAGATGCGGGCCACCAGGAGCGCGGACAGAAACACAAACCCCTCAGCCGAGGACAGATACCCAAGCGGCTGGTTAACCCACTCGCTGGCGCGGGTGGGCAGGTGCGTCAGCGTCATCCATACCAGGAAAAGGCCGCGAAGGGCGTCCAGTTCCGGCCGTCGCTGAAGCTTGGGAAGTCGCATGGCGTGTACTCGATTAGACGGCGCGGGGACCCGCGAGTTGCGAGCTTGGCCGAAAGAGTGCTCCAGGGATCCTACGATCAAGCGCGAATCGGGAGTCATCCTGAGGAGCAAAGCGACGAAGGACCTGCTTTGCCGCCCGCCGGAGGGAAGCAGGTCCGTTGGCGCGAAGCGCTGCCGCTTCGCTCAGGATGACCTCCGTGCGGAGTCTCACTACCTGATGTACTCCCGAATAAACGGATCCTCGGACCGGACCAGGTCCATCGTGGAGCCGTTGAAGACCAGCCTGCCCTCGTGCAGCACCAGAAACGTCGTGCTCTCGTCCACCTCGCCGCCGGGCAGTTTGCTCATCCGGTTTTCGCCCTTGTTGAAGCAGTGAGTGGCGAGCGTGAAAGCATCCTGGAGCCGGTGCGAGACCAACAGTGAGCTGGACCCATACACGTCCCGCTGCTTCACCACCAGCTCGATGATCGTGTGCGAGGTGATCGGGTCGAGCCCGCCGGTGGGCGAGTCGTAGAGCACCAGCTCGGGGTCGGAGATGATGGCGCGGGCGATCGAGACGCGCCGCCGCATGCCGCCCGAGAGCTGCGAAGGAAACTTGTCGATGGTGTGCTCGAGCTCGACGAACTTGAGCACTTCGCGCACGCGCCTATCAATCTCCCCGTCCGGAACCTTGTCCTCGATGAGCCGGTAGGCAACGTTGTCGCGCACGGTGAGCGAGTCGAACAGCGCGCCCTCCTGGAAGACCATGCCGATGTGGTCGCGCAGCGCGAACATGTCGCGATCCTTAAGCTTGGTGATGTCTTGCCCGAAGATCTTGATGGTGCCGGAGTCGGGCCGGATCAGGCCGTTCGCGAGCTTAAGCAGCACCGACTTGCCTACGCCGGCCGGGCCGAGCACGATGCGGGTTTCCCCACCCTTGACCTCGAACGAGATGCCGTCGAGCACCGGATGGCCCGCGTTTGACAGGCACACATTCTCGAAGACGACGACCGGCTCGCCCGGGTGCTCTTCCCGCCACGTTTTATGCGCTTCCGGCATACGTCAGCGCCCGAAAATCCCGATCATCAGCCGCGAAATGACGAAGTCGCTCGCGATGATGAGCACGGAGGAAACGACGACGGCCTGCGTGGTGGACCGGCCCACGCCCTGGGTGCCGCCTTTGGTGTTCATGCCGTAGTAGCAGCCGATGGTCGCGATGATGAAGCCGAAGAAGATCGGTTTGACCAGGCCCTGGAAGACGTCGGCAAAGACCAGCGACTGGTACGCCGCGTGGAAATACTGCGAGCCGCCCTGCCCCAGCAGGAACACCGCGACCGTGCCTCCGCCCATGGTGCCGACTGCGTCGGACAGGATGGTAAGAAAAAACAGCATGAACACGGTCGCGACAATGCGCGGCATCACCAGCTTCTTGAGCGGGTCGGTGCCGAGCGCACGCATCGCGTCGATCTGCTCGGTCACCATCATGGACCCGAGTTCGGAAGCCATTCCGGAAGCGTTGCGGCCCGAAACCATGAGCGAGGTAAGCACCGGGCCCAGCTCCTTGATCATGGAAAACGAAACGAGCTGGCCGGTGATGGCTGTCGCGCCGAACTGCGCCAGCGAGGACGAGGACTGGAGCGCGAGCACGCCGCCCGTGAAGAAGCCGGTAAGCAGCACGATGGGAATCGACCCGACCCCAATCGAGTCCGCCTGGGTGAAGATGTCGGCCATGTAGAGCGGACGCCGGAACAGGTTCCCCAGGGCGCGCCCGCTCAGGATGGCGTAGTTCTGCAGCGCGAGGATCGAAGTCTTGGCGAAGCGGTCGAGGGAGTTGTCTGCCATCAGGATCAGTGTAGGGGTTCCAGGCTTGGAAGCTGTGTGCGAAGTCGGTACGGCCCGCGCACGAGGGCACTCTCAGCGGTTGCGCGGAGCAGAAGCAGGTCCCTCACCTCGCTCAAGATGACCCGAGTCTCTCTTCAGACTGACCCTCTCCGGGTAACCCGCCGGCAATGGTTCCGGACCTGACCCTTGCATACCGGTAGAGATGCGGCGGGGCCCGCTCAGGCTTCGCGGCCGCGCTTGCGGATCTCGATCGCGAGGCGCTTGATCTTCTGGTTGAGCGTCGAAAGCGGAATGCGGAACTGCTCGGCGGCCTCTGTCTGGTTCCACCCGGAGCGTTCGAGTTTGTCGATGATGATCCGGCGCTCGATATCCTCCATGATGTCGAACAACGAGGCGTGCGCGGCGTGCTCGAGCAGGGAAGAGGAGTACGAACGCCCTGTGACGTGCGAGGGAAGCAGCTCCAGACCGATGACCGGGCCCGTGCTGAGCACAACCCCGCGCTCCATGACGTTTTCAAGCTCGCGCACATTGCCGGGCCAGTCGTAGTCCACCAGCGCGCGGAGGGCTTCGGAGGCGAGCGTCCGCAGCGGCAGCCCATTCTCGTCGGAGTAGCGCTGCAGGAAGTGGTTGGCCAGCGCCGGGATGTCCTCGCGGCGCGCGCGCAAGGGCGGCAGCTCGAAGCGGATGACGTCGAGCCGGTAGAACAGATCCTCGCGGAACTTGCCCGCGCGCACGGCCTCGCGCAGGTCCACGTTGGTCGCGGTGATGATGCGGACATCCACCTGGATCTCCTGCGTGCCCCCCAGGTGCATGAAGCGCCGGTCCTGCAGCACGCGCAGGATCTTGGCCTGGGTGTCGAGCGGCATGGTCCCGATCTCGTCGAGAAACAGCGTGCCGCCGTTGGCCATCTCGAACAGGCCTTTTTTTGCCGCGATCGCCGAGGTGAACGCACCCTTGACGTGGCCGAACAGCGTGGACTCGAGCAGGTCGGTCGGCACGGCGCCGGTGTTGACCGGCACAAACGGCTTGTCCTTGCGGGGCGAGTGCGCGTGGACTGCCTTCGCGATCAGCTCCTTGCCCGTGCCGCTTTCGCCTTGGATGAGCACGGTGGAGCGCGACGGGGCCACCTGCGCGACCGTGTCGAAAATCCGCAGCATGACCTCGGACTTGCCGATGATGTTGGGGAAGCTGTAGCGCTGCTTGAGGGCGCGCTTGAGCTGGACGACCTCCTCCTCGGCCCGGGACCGCGCGATGGCGGAGCGGATGTCGGCCAGCAGCTTCTCGTTGTCCCACGGCTTCTGGACGAAGTTCTGCGCGCCAGCGCGGATCGCGTCGACCACGTTGTCGACCGTGCCGTAGGCGGTCAGCATGATGACCGGCAGCTCCGGCGCGCGCTCGCGGATGGCCCTCAGGATCTCGATGCCGTTGCGGCCCGGCAGCGCCAGGTCCAAGAGGACCAGGTCGTAGGGGCGAGCGGCGATGCGCGCCAGGCCAGCCTCACCGTCGATCGCCAGCTCGACCGAGTAGCCTTCGAGCTCGAGCAGGGTTTCGAGCGTTTCGCGAATGCCGGCTTCGTCGTCCACGATCAGGATGGTGCGCGCGCCGGCCTCCGGTGGGATGTCGAGGGTGGGCGGCGCGGCGTATAGGGTTTCAGGCATGGGCTGGCGCTTCCTTCAGCGGAAAGTCGAGCGCGAAGGTGGTTCCCGCGCCGGGCCGGCTTTCCACGCGGATCTTGCCCGCGTGTTCCTGCATGATGCCATAGGTGACGGCCAGGCCGAGGCCGGTGCCGCGCCGCTCGCCCTCCTTCGGCGCGGTCTTGGTCGTAAAAAACGGATCGTAGATCCGGTCCACGTGCTCGGGCGCGATGCCCGACCCGGAGTCCGCGACCGCCACCGTGACCACGCCGTTGTACGCAGTGGTGATCCGCAGCTGCCCGCCCGCGGCCATCGCGTCGCGCGCATTGAGGAACAGGTTGAGAAACACCTGCTGCAGCTTGCCGCTGTTGCCCTGGATCGCGGGCAGCTCCGGGTCGAGGTCGCAGCGAAGCTCGATACCGGCGGTCCGAAGCTGGTGCTCGACCAGCGAAAGGGTTTCCCGGACGACCGCGTTCAGGTCCACGGGACGGAACTCGGCCGCGCCGGTTCGGGAGAAATTCAGGAGGCCGTTGACGATCTCCGACGCGCGAAAGGTCTGCTTGGTGATCTTGTCGAGCAGCGGGGCGAGCCGCCGGTCGTCGCGCAGCTGCTTCGCGAGCATCTGCGTGTAGGAGGAGATGACCGCGAGCGGCGTGTTGACCTCGTGCGCGACCCCCGCGGCCAGGAGGCCGATCGAGGACAGCTTTTCCGCCTGGGCCAGCTGCGACTCCAGAGCCACCCGCGCCGTGATGTCGTCGACCAGCACGATGCGGCCCAGGGTTTCGAATTCGCGCGAAACCAGCGGCGCGATGGAGATATTCGCGAAGCGCGGCTCGGGCGCGCCGCTGGGCGAGCGCAGGGGGAACTTCCACAGGTGGTGGACGCCGGGTGAGGTCTTGACCCTGTCGAACGCACGCACGAACTCCGCATCGAAGACCGCGGCCAGCGGTGCGCCGATCGCCTCGGCGCGCGGCAGGGCGAACAGAACTTCCATCTGCGCGTTCCAGCTTTCGATCCGTTCGTCGAGGTCCACCGCCAGGATGCCGACGTTGGTGGACTCGACGATGTTCTCGTTGAACTCCTTGAGCCGCTCGAACTCGAGCGCCTTGCGTTGGAGCCGGGCGTACAGGGTCGCGTTCTGGATCGCGATACCCGCGTAGCCGGCAAGCGACTCCAGCAGCTCGACGTCCTCGCTCGACAAGAAGTCGCCGTCGGTGGTCCGGCCCAGGCCCAGGACGGCGATGGTGCGGTCGCCCGCGCGGCACGGCAGGTAGTAGTGCAGCTCCAGCGCCTCGGCGGTCCCGCGTTCGTTCGCAGGCAGGTGCAGCGCCTGGTGCGGGTTCTCGAAAAAGATGTGCGAGCCCGCCCCGCGCCGGTCCCGGTTTTGGAAACGGTCGAGAAAGCCCAGCGCGAGCCGGGGCAGCGGAGCAGGCAGTCCGTGGGCCGCGCCCAGCTCGAACGCCCCGTCCTCCCCGGCGACAAACACCGCGACCCGCGCGACCAGCAGGGTTTGGGCCAGGCGGGCGGTGATGGATTCAAGCAGAGGCTGGAGGTCGGTCTGCGTTCCGAGACCTCGTCCGAACTCGATCAGCGTCTGCCGCGAGTCGTAACGCCGGTGGTCGAACAGCCGGTCGACCCGGCCCTGGATGCGGCGCTTGACCGGGTCGAACAGGGCGGAAGTCACCACGATGGCGGCGACCAGGCCCCAGGCCCCGAAGTTGGGCAGGCGCGTGTGGACCAGATTCGCAGTCGCGCCCACCACGGCGAAGTACAGGCCCAGGAGCAGGGCGGTCGCGAGCGTGTAAGTGACCCCCCGCTTGAAGATCAGGTCCACGTCCATGAGCCGGTAACGCACGATGGCCCAGGCGAAAAACAAGGGCAGGACGACCAGGGCGAGCACCGCGACATCCTTGAGCGCGTCCGAGACGACCCAGCCCAGCACGTAGGGAACCGCGTACAGCGCCGTAAACGGCACCACGCTGAGCGCCGCGCCGCGTGTGAGCCACTTGAGCTGCTGGCGGCGCAGCACCTGCCCGGTTTCCGGGCCCCGCTCCCGGCCTGCCGCGCGATACTGGAGCGCGAACGAAGCGGTCGCGAGCAGGGAATAGGCGGCCAGGAACGCGACGGCGGTCTGGTCGAGCCGGTGCGCCAGCAGGCCCGTCGCCTGCCAGCGGGCCACCGCGTACCCCTGCAGCGCAATTAGCCCGGCTGCGGGCGCATACACCAGCCCGAGCGCGAGCCTCCGGAGCCGAGGCGGCCGGCTGAAGGCAATCGCGAAGTGGAGAAAGCAGGCCGGCTGCAGCGCGCCCGCCGCCACCCCCGCCCAGTACACGGAGCGGTCCAGCGCATCGAAGCGGCCGGTGTACAGCAGCGCATACAGCGCGATCGACAGCAGGCAGACCAGGTAGAAGTGGGTGGCGTGCGGGGCGGTCCAGCGCCGAAACAGTACGTACAGCCCGATTCCCAGGTAGACCAGCGCGATAAAGCGCAGGACCGAGTGGATGCCCGTATCGGCCGCGTCGAGAATGACCGGAATGTCGAACCGGATACCCTGGCGGGCCACCGTATAGTCAACCGAGCCGTACACCTTGGCGTGGAACTGCGCCCGGACCAGGGAGCCGATGCGCGGGGTCGCCTGTCTGTTCGCGGCCAGCAGCAGATCGCCCGCCTTGAGGCCCGCCCGCTCGCCCGCGGAGTTCGCTGGAACGCGCTCGGCCAGAAGCCCCCCGGACGCCTCGGCCCAGACGATCCCATCGGTGGGGGTTTGGAAGCGCAGCTCCTGCCGGAAGTTCCCCACGGCGAGGACGGCAAGAAAGGCGGTCAGCGCCGCCAGGAAAATCGCCACCGTCCGTGTTTGCCGAACCCGTTCCATTCCGCTCCGGATCACGCGCGGGTGACCTTCGGACATCTTGATAGCACGTTGCTGGCCATTCCGGAAAGCGGAAACCTCGTGCGCACGGGGGTTCACGGCTCGTTTCCATGAAGGTTTGGTTGGAAGCGCGCGCCCGCTCGCGAAAACGGGAAGCACCTACGGAAAACAATACAGGGTGTGCTTCGGCATCACCGGAGTCCGCGCAGCCAGGCCCGGGCCGCCGCGATCTCAGGAAAGCGGTTTTCTTCTTCCTGAAAGGCCCGCGAATGGACGCAACGCCGCCCGGCGCGCACCGTGACCGGGTGCTTGATGTGGAGCATTTCGTGGTACATCAGGTACTCGACCGCAAACCGCGGCGTCCCCGGCCGGTCGAACACGCGCGAAATGGTGATAGTGCGGTGCGCCGCGTCGTAATGGCCCAGTAAACGCTTGCCCGCCTGCCCGCTCCAGGTTAGGACGGGCCGGGGCAGCAGCCCGCCGAACCGTTGCGCGTTCAGTGTGTCGAATACCTCTTCGAGATCCCACAAGCGGCCCCGGGGAGAACTCAGGCGCTTGCGCCCTCGCATCTGCCGGACCCGCTCCGTGGCCGAGAGGACGGACTCGGAAAGCGTGTAGCCGCGGTAGCAGGCGGCCTGCGCCGGCAGCACCGGCTTGCGATACAGCTTGGCGAGCAGGATGTGTGCGATGGCCCGCAGAACCGCGTCCTGGGCAGCCTCCAACAGGTCCGACAAACGCACCAGCAAGACGCCCTCACGCAGGCGGATGGTGGTATTGAGCCCGGCGAACGGGTAAAAGCGCACCTCGATGGGCGGCACCGGCGCGCGCGGGCGCAGGAGTCGGTACTCGT
>CAXTTW010000029.1:0-5373 GCA_964247255.1 uncultured Acidobacteriaceae bacterium | reverse complement strand
GGCGAACCGGGCGTAAAGGCATGGGGGGAGGGTGGAGGGTAACGGGCGGAAATTCATCACGCGACTCTGACCTTATCAGCTTGCACTGACCTTGTGGGGGGGTGGCGATGAGCTAACCCTCCATCCTTTGCCCTCTATCCCCCTCTAATACTGCCCTTTTTGCGCGTTCTCCCCCTTGAGCGCGAACAGCAGCACCGACCGCCCGGTCACCTGGTACACCTCGCCGGTCTTGAAGGTTCCGCTGGCGTCGTTCTCCTCAAGGTTAGTGTCGATCAACAGTGCCCACTCGTCCGAGCCGTACGACTCGGGCAGGCAGAACTCAACCAACTCGGCGGAGCCGTTGATGACCAGAAGCATCGTCGCGTCGCCGCCCAGCTTGACGATGCCGGTGGCCTGGGCGCGCCCGTCCATCAGCATGCCGAAGCAGCGCATGTTGGTATCGCCCCAGTGCTCGTCCTCCATCTCGTGGCCGTTCGCGTTGATCCATGTCAGGTCCTTGACGCCGAGCGCCTCGTTATAGGCGCCGGTGTAGAAACGGTTGCGCCGCAGGATAGGGAAGCGGCGGCGCAGCCCGGTCAGCTGCCGCACGAAGCCGATCAGGTGCTCGCCCTTCTCGTGGAGATCCCAATTGAACCAGGAAATCTCGTCGTCCTGGCAGTAGGCGTTGTTGTTGCCGTTCTGCGTCCGCCCGAACTCGTCGCCGGCCAGCACCATCGGCGTGCCCTGCGACAGCAGCAGCGTCGCGAGCATGTTGCGGATCTGCCGGGAGCGCAGCGCGTTGATCTCCGGGTCATCCGTCGGGCCTTCCACGCCGCAGTTCCAGCTCTTGTTGTTGCTGTTACCGTCCTTGTTGTCTTCCCCGTTCGCCTCGTTGTGCTTGTCGTTGTACGTCACCACGTCGTTCAGCGTGAAGCCGTCGTGCGCGGTCAGGAAGTTGACCGAGGACCAAGGCTTGCGGCCCTTGCAGTTGAACAGGTTGGCCGACCCGCACATCTTTTCGGTCAGGGCAGAGGCCGGGGCCTCGCCACGCCAAAAGTCGCGGACGGTGTCGCGGTAGGTGTCGTTCCACTCGGCCCAGCCCGGCGGGAAGCCGCCCACCTGGTAGCCGCCCGGGCCGCAGTCCCACGGCTCGGCGATCAGCTTCACGCCCGCCATCACGGGGTCCTGCGAGCAGGCCTTCAGGAAGCCGCTGCGGTTGTCGAACCCGTTCGGCTCGCGCGCCAGGATCGTCCCCAGGTCGAAGCGGAACCCGTCCACCTTGCACTCGCTCGCCCAGTAGCGCAGGGAGTCCATGACCATCTGGAGCACGCGCGGGTGGCTTACGTTGACCGTGTTGCCGGTGCCGGTCTCGTTGATGTAGTAGCGCGGCTGGTCCGGCATCAGCCGGTAGTAGCTGGCGTTGTCGATGCCCTTGAAGCAGAGCGTCGGGCCTTTTTCGTTGCCCTCCGCGGTGTGGTTGTAGACCACGTCGAGGATGATCTCGAGCCCGGCCTCGTGGTAGCGCGCGACCATCTCGCGGAACTCCTTGAGCGTGTCGGGCGGGTCGGAAGCGTAGCGCACGGCCGGCGCGAAAAAGGCGATAGTGTCGTAGCCCCAGTAGTTTTTCAGGTTCAGGTCGACAAGGTGGCCGCCGTCGACGAACTTGAACACTGGCAGGAGCTCGACCGAGGTCACGCCGAGCGACTTGATGTAGTCGATCACTGGCTGCTCCGCGAACCCGGCGAAGGTGCCGCGCAGCTTTTCGGGCACGTCCGGCCGCAGCTTGGTAAAGCCCTTGACGTGCGTCTCGTAGATGATCGCTTCCTCGAACGGGATGTGCCTGCGGTCGCGCGCGCCGGACCAGTCGAAGTTCGGGTCGATGACGATGCATTTCGGCATAAACGGCGCGGAGTCGCGCTCGTCGAACGTCAGGTCGTCGCCCGACTCCATAACGTAGCCGAAGATCTCCGGGCCCCACTGCACCTCCCCGATGTGAGCGTAGGCGTAGGGGTCCAGCAGCAGCTTGTTGTGGTTGAAGCGATGACCTTTTTCAGGCTCGTAAGGTCCGTGAAAGCGGTAGCCGTAGCGCTGGCCGGGCCGCATGCCGGCCACGTAGCCGTGCCAAATCTCGTTGGTGTGCTCGGGCAGCTCGATCCGCTGCAGCTCTTCTTTACCTTCCTCGTCGAAGAGGCAAAGCTCCACCCTGGTCGCGTTCGCCGAAAATACCGCGAAGTTGACACCATGCCCGTCCCAGTGCGCGCCGCGCGGGAAATACTGCCCTTCTAAAACCTCGAACTTCTGCCGATCCGTCATTCTCACCTTTGCGTTCACTCCCACGCGGGAGCGCCGGGGTCTGATTTTCCGGTTGAGATGCAGAAAACCCCGGCTCGTTTTCGCCGGCGGGGATGAGACAATGAGGTTCAGTTTGGCCCCGTAGCTCAGGTGGATAGAGCGACGGTTTCCTAAACCGCAGGTCGCAAGTTCGAATCTTGCCGGGGCCACCAGGTGCGGTCGTCGCACCGTTGCGAGCTTGGCGTGCGAGAAGAGGGCCACCTGAGCCCGGCGAAGGACTCGATTCGCTCTCGGGCCGGGCAAAGGCGGGACCCTTCTCGTTGCCCGTCGGGACGACCTTGTGGTTGAGCTTTCAAAGACGAAGAAAGACTTCGCACTCCACAGTTGGAAAGGCCTTCGCTTCGGAGCCCATTGAAGCTCGCGCCCGCAGCCGTTCAACCCCCATTCATACAACTATGGTGTGATTCGCCAGGTCAGCAGCGCGCCGCTTTCGCGCCCGTGACCCGGCCGCCCATGAGAATCCTTGTCGTCGAGGACGAGTTCAAGACCGCCAAGTTCCTTCAGAAGGGGCTCGCGGAGGCCGGCTTCGTCACGGACGTGGCGGCCGATGGGCTGGACGGGCTGGAGTTGGCGAAGACCGTCGAGTTCGACCTCATCATCCTCGACGTGATGCTGCCGACGCTCAATGGGTGGCAGGTGCTGGCGCGGTTGCGTGAGGCGGGCCGGTCCACGCAGGTGCTGCTGCTCACCGCGCGCGACTCGGTCGAGGAGCGTGTCAAGGGCTTCGAGCTCGGGGCCGACGACTACCTGATCAAGCCCTTTGCGTTTTCCGAGTTGCTGGCGCGCGTCCGCACGCGGCTCCGGCGGACGCCGCCCCGCCTCCAGGACGTAGTCCGCATGGCCGACCTCGAAATCGACCTGCTGCGGCATCGCGCGACCCGGTCCGGCCAGCGCCTGGACCTGACCGCCAAGGAGTTTCTTCTCCTGTCCCTGCTTGCGCGGCGTGCCGGCGAGGTCCTGTCGCGAACCGTGATCGCCGAAGCGGTGTGGGACATGAACTTCGACAGCGATACCAACGTGGTCGACGTGAGCGTGCGCAGGCTGCGCAGCAAGGTCGACGAACCGTTCTGCCACAAGCTGATCCACACCGTCCGCGGCTCCGGCTATGTCCTCGAAGCCGACTAAGGGCCCGCGGGTGTGGAGGACCCTGGCGTTCCGCCTCACCGCCCTGTACGCCGCCGCCGGGCTGCTGTTGGTCCTGCTTGCGGGCGGCGGGCTCTACCTCCTGCTGGTGGCGGAGCTCGACCGGAGCACCGACCTGTTCCTCGCCGATAAGCTGAACGTGCTGCGGACGATGCTGCGCGACCGCCCGGACGACACGGACGCGCTGCGCGAGGAGATCGAGCTCGAAACGGCCGCGCGCAAGTACGAGCGGTTTTACATCCGCCTGCTCGACGCAACGGGCAGGCCGCTGCTGACCACGCCCGGCATGGCCGCCGAGGTTGATCCGCCGGACTTTGCGCAGGCTTCCGTAATCGAAGGAAGAAGCGGGCGGCGGTTCCGCGTCGCCTCGGCGGCCGCCGTTTCCGCCCCGCCCTCGCCACGCGGGTTCACCATCCAGATCGCCATCGACGTGTCGCAGGAGGAGCAAATTCTAGCGCGGTTCCGCCTGGGTTTTCTGGTGGCCTTGCTGGCAACGGCGGGCTTGTTCCCCGTGGCGGGATACCAGATCGCGCGGCAGGGCATCGGCCCGATGGAGGCCATGGCATCGACCGCCCGCCGCATCACATCAAGCCGGCTGGGCGAACGCATCGACGCGGAAGGCTACCCCTCGGAACTCGCGTCGCTCGCGGGCACCTTCAATACCATGCTCGATGGGCTCCAGGAGTCGTTTGAGCGGGTTTCCCGCTTTTCCGCCGACATCGCCCATGACCTGCGCACGCCGGTGAACAACATCCGGGGCGAAGCGGAGGTGGCGCTTGCCCGCGCGCGCACCATCGACGACTACCGCGACGCGCTCGGGTCCTCGCTCGAGGAGGCGGTGCGCTTGTCGGACCTGATCGGCGACCTGCTCTTTCTGGCCCGCGCGGAGAACCCACTGACCCACCTGCGCCGGGAGCGCGTCGATGTCGGTGACCTCCTGGCCGGGGTGCGCGACTACTACGATGCCTCGGCAGCGGACGGCGGCATCGCCCTGCGCAGTGACGCGGGCGGCGCGCCGGTCGTGGCGGAGCTGGACCGCTCCCTGATGCAAAGGGCGATTGGCAACCTGATCTCGAACGCGGTCGCGCACACCCTGCCCGGCGGGGCGGTGGTGCTCCAGGCCGCCGCAGAGCCGTCCACGGTTCGCATCGAGGTCGCGGATACGGGTGTGGGGATTCCGGAAGATGCGTTGCCGCGTGTGTTCGACCGTTTTTACCGCGTGGACCCGTCACGGTCGCGCGCTTCGGGCGGCACGGGGTTGGGCTTGTCGATCGTGCACGGCATCGTGCTGCTGCACGGGGGACAGGTCGAGATCGCGAGCGAGCCCGGGCGGGGTACCCGCGTTACCCTGCGCCTGCCTGCTGCCGCTGCCGGGTAGCGCCGAAAGAATCCGCTCCACGCACGCTTGGGGGCCGTGAGCGACGGTGTCGAGGTGGATTTCCGGGGCGGACGGGGCCTCGTAGCCGCTGCCGACCCCGGTCAGATCCGCGAGTTCGCCCCGGCGCGCCCGGGCGTACAAACCTTTCGGGTCGCGGCGCTCGCACTCAGTCAGTGGAGCATCGATAAAGATCTCCACAAACTCCCCCGGACCGAACCGTCCCCGCGCCCAAGCGCGGTCGGCTTCGAATGGGCTGATCAGGGCGACGATCGCCACCAATCCAGCGTCGACGAAGAGCCGCGCTACCTCGGCGGCGCGGCGGAGGTTTTCCCGCCGGTCCGCCGCGGAAAAGCCGAGGTCCGCGTTGAGGCCCCGCCGCAGGGCGTCGCCGTCGAGGACGCAGGTGCGCCGCCCTTGCGCGACAAGCCGCTGTTCGAGAAGTTCCGCGATGGTGGACTTGCCGGCCCCGGGCAGGCCGGTGAACCAGAGGCAGAGCGGGTTTTGGTCTGTTCGCTCCATGC
>CAXTTW010000028.1:0-13082 GCA_964247255.1 uncultured Acidobacteriaceae bacterium | reverse complement strand
CCCCCCGCCCCCCCCCCCCGCCCCCCGCCCCGCCCCCCCCGCCCCCCCCACGAAGCCCGGCCGCAAACCTCGCCGGTGTTCCCTAAGAAGGGCATCTTCACCGCGCTCGGCTTCTTTCTGTCGCTGATCTTTTCGATCGCGGCGGTGATCCTGGCCGACATGCTCGACAAGAGCGTTCGCGACCCCGAGCAGGCCCGGCGCGCGCTTCAGATCGAGGTGCTTGGCGTGCTGCCCGATGTCCGGGAGCTCAAGCCCGCGGGCCGGCAGCTGCTGCTCGAAGGCAGCGACGAGGCCAAGGCTGCCCGGCGGGAGCCGCTGGTGGACTGGAGCCGGTCCCAGGGCGCCTACA
This sequence comes from uncultured Acidobacteriaceae bacterium, assembly GCA_964247255.1. GTDB lineage: Bacteria > Acidobacteriota > Terriglobia > Terriglobales > Acidobacteriaceae > EB88. The sequence continues at coordinate 12,733 of CAXTTW010000028.1, read as the reverse complement.
CGGAAGCGATCCGCACCATGCGCTCGCTGGTTCTTCTGGAGCGGACCCGCGAGCCTTTGCGCTCGCTGCTGGTCACGAGCGCGCTGGCCGGAGAGGGCAAGTCGACCTGCACCGCGCATCTGGCGATCGCGCACGCGCTCCAGGGCCGCAAAACGCTTCTGATCGACGCGGACCTGCGCCGCCCCTCGCAGCACGGCCACTTCGCGCTAAAGAATTCGGAAGGTTTGGCCGATGTGATCCTGGAGGGCAGGAGCCTCCATGACGTGCGGCAGCAGATCGACGGCATCGACAACCTCCACGTGGTCACCGCTGGATCCGGCTTTCAGAAGGCCGCGCACCTGGTGGGCACGCGCATGACCGCCTTGCTCGAGGGCGCGGTCGAGGACTACGACCTGGTCGTGATCGACGCGCCCCCGATGCTGGGCCTGGCCGAGCCTATCCAGATTGCCTGCGCGGCCGACGCGACGATCCTGATCACGCAGGCAGGCAGGACGGACCAGGAAGCAGTTTCGGCCGCGCTCGGGACCCTGAGCCGGCTGGACGTCAATGTCCTCGGGCTCGTTCTCAACAAGGTCCGCCGCGAGATGAGCCACACCTACGAGCACTACGGGGTGTACGAGCAGTACAACGACCGCGCGCTGAGCGCGAGTTAAGGGAGGATGACAATGACGACCCAAACGCAAGCACCCTACGCCGTCAACGCCCGCTTCCTGCGCCACCGCGTCACCGGCGTCCAGCGCTACGCCCGCGAGATCAGCGCCCGGCTCACCGGCTCACCGGCGATGCTTACGCCCGCCAACGGCAAAGGTCTCGCCGGTCACCTGTGGGAGCAGACGGCGCTGCCCCAGCTCGCCGAGGGTCGGCTCCTGTGGAGTCCCTGCGCGGCCGGCCCGCTCGGCTACGCCCCGCAGGTGGTCACCTTCCACGACCTGTTCCCGATCGAGCACCCGGAGTGGTATTCGAAGAGCTACTCGGCCTGGTACGCGTTCCTGTTCCGGCGGCTGAGCCGCACCGCGACGCACCTTCTCGCGGTTTCCGAGTACACCAAGGCGCAGCTGGTGCGGCATCTCGGGGTGGAAGGGGACCGGATCACGGTGGTTCCGAACGGGGTCGCCCCCACGCTCCGGCCCACAACCACGCTTGAAGCAGCGCGGACCGGGGCGGCGCTGGCCCTGCCCTCGCGGCGGTACCTGCTCTCGGTTTCCTCGCTCGAAGCGCGCAAAAACCTCAAAACCGTGCTCGAAGCCTGGAGGGTCGCGCAGCGCACGCTGCCGGCCAATATCTGGCTCGTCCTGGCCGGGGCCGCCGCGGATGCTTCGGTCTTCGGCCGTCAGCAGATCGGCCCGGTGCCGCCCCGGGTCCACTTCACGGGCTATGTCGCGGAGGAGCACCTCGCCGGCCTGTACTCGGGCGCTTCCCTGTTTCTTTTTCCCTCGCTCGCCGAAGGCTTCGGGCTGCCGCTGCTGGAGGCGATGAGCTGCGGGGTGCGGGCGATCAGCTCGGACCGCACCTCCCTGCCCGAGGTCGGCGGCGAGGCCGCGGTTTACGTCGACCCGCTCGATGTCCGCGACCTGGCCGAGGCGATCGTACGCACCCTGCCGAACGAGTGCGCGGCCGCCGCGCCCTATCGGCCCGGCCTCCGGCAGGCGGCCCGGTTCAACTGGGACGAGTCGGCCCGGCGGGTCGAGGGCGTCCTGCTGGCAGCCGCGGGACAGCTGCGGGCATCCTCCACGAGTGCTTCGCGGGGCTCATCCCGAGATTGGAGGGCGGCATGAACAGCCTCCCCTCCGGGGCCGCCCCGCGCGTCGCCCTGGTCCACGACTGGCTGACGGGCATGCGCGGCGGCGAAAAAGTGCTTGACGCGCTGTGCCGGATGTTTCCCGAAGCGCCGGTGTGGACCCTGCTGCACAACCGGGGTTCGGTCAACGCGAACATCGAGGCCCGCCCCATCCACACCAGCCTGCTTCAGTGGATGCCCGCCGCGGCGAAGCGCTATCGGTCGTACCTGCCCTTGTTTCCGCTCTTCGCCGAGCTGAACCGCGCACGGGGCGCGGAGGTGGTCATTTCCACCTCCCACGCCGTCGCCAAATCGATGGTGCGGAGCGGGGCTTACCACATCTGCTATATCCACACCCCGATGCGCTACGTGTGGGACCTGTTCGACGAATACTTCGGTCCGGCCCGGGTGGGCAAGCTCCTGTCCCGGTTTGTCTTCACGCCGGTGGCGGCCACCCTGCGCCGCTACGACCGCGCGACCGCCGGACGGGTGGATTTGTTCGTCGCCAACTCCTCCTACGTCGCCGGACGGGTGCTGCGGCTGTACGGCCGCGAAGCCTTGGTGCTGCCGCCGCCCGTTGATGTAGAGCGTTACGCACAGGTCGAGCGCGCGCCGGGCGCGGGCTACCTGGTCGTTTCGGCGCTGGTGCCCTACAAACGGGTCGACCACGCGATCCGCGCCTGCCACCGGCTCGGCCGCAAGCTTACGGTCGTCGGCAAGGGGCCCGAGGCCGCGCGGCTTCAGGCGCTCGCCCGTGAGCTCGGGGCCGAGGTCGAGTTCACCGGCTTTGCGACCGACGAGCAGCTGGGCCGCTACTACGGCGAAGCCAAGGCGCTGCTCTTCCCCGGCGTCGAAGACTTTGGCATCGTGCCGGTCGAGGCGATCGCCTGCGGCTGCCCGGTGATCGCGCTCGCCGAAGGCGGCATCCTCGACTCCATGACCCCGGACACGGCGGTGTTTTTTACCGAGCCGACGCCGGAAGCGCTTGAGCGCGCCATGGCGGCCTTTGAAGCCCGGGCCGGTGAGTTCGCCCCTTCCATCCTCCGCGCCCGCGCGGCCCGGTTCTCCGAGACCGCCTTTGTCGAGCGCTTCCGGGAAATCCTGGCCGCGGCCGGGGTCCCCGCGCCCGCCTTGGGCGCGCGCGTCCGGCACCCCGGGGGGGGGGCGCCCGCCCCCCCACCGCCTCAAAACGCCATTCCCACCGGCCTCCGCGCCCCGGTTGCTGCCCACGACGGCGAAGACCGCCGGGCATGCCCAGCGGCCGCCGCCACGCTGCCCTGACTGTTCCGCTTCCTGCGGGGGCTCGCGCTCCCGCTCTCCAGCCCGGACCTCCGGGCGCTTCGCACCCCAGACGCCCGCCCGCGGGCAAGAGATCGAGTCCATGAGCGCTCTGTCCACCCTCGCTACCCCGTACACCAAGACCGGCGAAGCCGCGGCGATCCCGGCGATCGGCTGCAGCCGGACCCTCACGGTCGGTTCGCTGGTTGCCGCCGACCTCCTGGCCATCTCCTGCGCCGGCTTTGTCGCGGCTTCCCTGCGCTTTCTGTTTCACGGCTCGTTTCACCTCCACGAGTACTTGCCCTTGTTCGGCGCGCTTCCCCTGTTCTTTCTCGTGTTCACCGCGCTCGACATGTACCCGGGCATCGCGGCCAACTCGATCGAGGAGTTCCGGCGGACCCTGCACGCGGTCACCCTGTCCTACCTCCTGCTCATCGTTTCCACCTTTTTCGTCACCATCCACATGCGCTTTTCCCGAATCGCGTTCGCGCTGGCCTGGTTTCTGACCCTCGCGCTGGTGCCCCTTGGCCGCAAGCTCATGCGCGCCTGGGGCGCGAAGCAGGCCTGGTGGGGCGTTCCGACGGTGATCTTCGGCGCCAACCAGACCGGCGAAGCGATGCTGAACGTCCTCCGGGCCCAGCCCTCGCTCGGGCTCCGGCCCATCGCCCTCTTGAACGCGCTGCCCTCGGACGAGCGCCCGGCGGCCTCGGGCACACTCTTCCACGGCGAGTTCCGCCACGCCGAAGCGCTTTCGGCCCGCAACAAGGGCTGTTACGCGATCCTGGCGATGCCTCAGCTCCAGGCCCGCGAACTCGAGGAGATCCTGAATGAGTACTCGCAGCACTTCCACCACGTCCTCGTCTTACCCGACCTTGCCGGCATGTCCAGCCTTTGGGTTTCGGCCAAGGACCTGGGCGGCATGCTCGGGCTCGAGATCGAGCAGCGGCTTTCGCAAACCGCGCCGCGGCTCATCAAGCGCACCTTCGACCTCGGCGTCGCCCTCCTGGTCGCGCTGTGCTTCCTGCCCCTGTTTCTCACCCTCTACACGCTGGTCCGGTTGTCCTCGCCCGGGCCGGTGTTCTACGGCCAGCGCCGCATCGGGCGCGGCCACCGCATGTTTACCGCCTGGAAGTTCCGCTCCATGGTTCCCAATGCCGACGAGGTGCTTGAACAGCACCTAGAACGCGACCCGGCGATGCGCGCCGAGTGGGAGCGCGACCGCAAGCTGAAGCGCGACCCCCGCGTGACCGCCATCGGCCGCGTCATGCGCAAAACCTCGCTCGACGAGCTGCCCCAGCTTTGGAATGTCCTTTCGGGCGAGATGAGCCTGGTCGGCCCCCGCCCGATCGTGATGGCGGAGGTGGAGCGCTACGGCAACCGTTACCAGCACTACCGCCGCGTGACCCCGGGCATCACCGGCCTGTGGCAGATCTCCGGCCGCAACAATACCACCTACCAGCGCCGCACGGAGATCGATGAGTACTACGTCCGCAACTGGTCGGTTTCGATGGACCTGTACATCCTGTACCGGACGGTGAAGACCGTTCTGTTCACCGAGGGCGCCTACTAGGCGCTCCGCGATCCCGAGACCGAGGCGACCCGCCATGACCGCATCCACTCTCCCCCTTCTGGCCCTGATCGCTTTCCTCTGGTGGCGCACCAGGGGCGAGCTGCTGCCCATCATCCTGTTCACCTCGATCTTCGACGCTGCGTCGGCCTTCAACGCGGGTCCTTCGCCCATCTCGCCCTGGCTGCTCGCCCTGATCGTTTGCCTGCCGATCAAGGCGCTCACGGGCAAGCTGAGCCTCAAGGCCGTGCCGGGGCTCAACCGGGGCGCCTTCCGTGCGCTGGTCCTGTTTGTCGGTTACGCGGTCGCCTCGGCGGTCCTATACCCCGTCCTGTTCCACGGCATCCTGGTCTCGAACTCCCACAACGGGCTCAACCAGCACCTGGCGCTCGGCATCACCAACTTCACCCAGACCACTTACTTGCTCGCGTCCTTCACCATCTTCCTGCTCGGGGTGCACTCGACCCGCGAGCAGCTGCGCAACGCGGTGACCTGGTACGTACGCGCGGCCACCTGCATCGCGGTCTTTTCCATGTGGCAGCTCGCCAACGCCACGGTTCACGTCCCGTACCCGTCCGGGCTGCTCTACACCAACACCGCCCACGTGATCTACGACGCCTACAAAATCAACGGGGTGTGGCGGCTTAACTCCACGCTCAACGAGGCCTCCGAGGCCGCCTTCTATCTCGGCACCGGACTGGCCCTGCTCGGCTGGCACATGGCCACCCACCGTATCCGCTGGCAGTCCGCAGTGTCCTTCACGCTGATCGCCGTTTCGCTCGTGCTCACCGTTTCGAGCGTCGGCTACGCGTGCCTGTGCACCATCGCGGTGGGCGCGCTGCTGTTCTACGCCCGCTACAGCTTCGGGCGGCGGGCGGCCGCGCCGGTCAAGGTCTTGCTGCTCCTTGGGGTTATGGCCGTCGTCATCCCGTTGTTCACGCTGACCAACGCGCCCGAAACCATCGGCAAGGTTTTCGATACGGTTTTCGTCAGCAAGGTCGACTCCGCCTCTTATCGGGAGCGCACCCTGTGGAACACGCTCGCGCTCCAGACCGCGCACGATTCCTACTACTTCGGCGCGGGTTGGGGCAGCGTGCGGGCCTCGAGCTTCGCCTGCTCGCTGCTCGCGAACGGCGGCATCCCGGGCGTGCTACTTTTTGTGGCCTTCCTGTGGCAGCTGATCCGGCCAGCGCTCAAGCCGCGGCTTTACGTGCGCTTCGAGCTTTACGAGCGGTCGCTGTTCGCGATCGCCGTCATGCTGGTCGCGCTGCTGCTTGCCACCCCGGACCCCATCATGCCGATCCTTTGGGTCCTGCTCGCGGTAGCGACGGCGGCCAAGCCTCGCCGCCTGACGGGCGCGCAGGAGCGGGTAAGCCGCTTGGGGCGCCTAGACCGCAGGCGCGGGCAGGAATTGCTTGTACCCCAACCGCAGCCGTGACCGCTTCCCGGCCGCGAAGTTTTCCACAGCCAGCTTGTGGCGAGGCCGAAGGTAGTTTCTACTTCGGCCTACAACTTAAAGGTCAAGCCCGGTCGTAAGTCCTTCTGCATTTCCTATGCTTTCTACCTCTAAGCCGGGAAGGACTTGCCGGATTCCCCGCTCGAATTACACGTAAGTGGCAGAAGCCGCGATAGCACCGAAGTAATGGAACCGTAGTGTTTTCGCATGTCCGCGCCTAGCTCAGACACGGTTCTGAGGATAGGATGCGAACAAGTGACTCCCATCCGCATGGAGCGGGGCTTTTGTTTTCGAGCCTTTCGTATCCATGCCGCAAGGTATCCATGCCGCGTTTCTACCCTTTGCAGGCCTCCTGCTTACTCGCCGTCGCCTCCTTCATGCTCCACGACGGCACCGCCCTCGCGCAGTTCAACCCGAACGCCGTCCAGACCATTCCCTCCATGCCGCTTGCGGCTTTTCAGGACTCGCTGGGCGTGAACACCCACATCGAGTACACCGACGGCAAATACGCCGATGCCGGAGCGGTGCTCAACGACCTGAAGTTCATCGGCGTCCACAACCTGCGCGACGGCATTCCCAACCCCGCCAAGTGGCTGCCGCAGGGCCAGGCGCTGAACGCGATGCACATGCTCGCCGCGAACGGGATGCGCTTCAACTTCGTCGCGGACTGCAATAGCGATCTCCCGACGCAGATCGGGCAGCTCCACGCCATCGTGCAGAGCTACCCGGGCATCGCGCTTTCCGCCGAGGGCCCGAACGAGATCAACAACTTTCCCTGCCAAGGCAACGGCAGCAACGAGCAGCTGGCCGAAGCCTTTCAGCGGCGGCTTTTCTCCTCCGTGCATGGCGATTCCACCCTTCGCGGTGTGCCGGTGCTCTACATGACGGGCGCGGCCCCGGTGAACCTGCAGCAGCAGACCGGCCTGGCCGACGTCGAGAATACCCACCCCTACGTCTACCGTGGCGAGCAGCCGTTTGCGCGGCTCGCGAGCGACTTCCCTGTCTACTTCACCCCGACCGGCAGCTTCCCCAAGCAGATCACCGAAACCGGCTACGCGACCCTGCCCAACCCGAACGATCCGGACGGCGTGAACGAGCCCGCGCAGGCCGAGGAGATCCTGAACACCTACTTCGACGCGGCGCTCGAGGGCAACACTCGCACCTTCGTTTATCAGCTGCTGGACCCCTACCCGGACCCGCAGCAGAACAGCAGCGACAACAACTTTGGACTCTTCCACTTGGACAATTCGCCTAAGATCGTCGCCTGGGCGATGCGCCACCTCGCCGACGTATTCCCGGCGGATAAGCCTTCGGCGCAGCAGACCGTGCAGGCCTCGATTAGCGGCCTCCCGTCCGGAACCGGACACACGCTCGCGCTGACCGGCTCGGACGGCTCGGTCGCCCTCTTCATGTGGAACGAAGCGCCGATCTGGGACAAGAACTCGCAAACCCTCCAGCTGGTCGCGCCGGTGCCCGTCCAGGTGCAGATGAGCGGGAGCTGGAACGTCAGCTACTTTACCCCGGCGGAGGACTTCACGCACCCCATCCAGGGCAGCAACGGCAGCTACACCAGCTATGTCGCGACCTATCCCACCGCTTTGATTTTCAAGCGGAAGTAGCCGCGGGCTGAGGAAGAAACGGCGGCCTTTCACTGCCGCCGTTTTCCGAAGAGACTCTGATTCAGTACCGAAACCGGGTTGGCATAAGGAGTAAGGGGGACGAAGAACCTGCTTTCTGTATCGACACACAAAAGCAGGTCCTACGCTCCGCTCAGAATGAGCCTGATTCAAAGAATCGATTAGATTCAAGCGGGTAGACAGGTGCCTGCGCGGTCGGGTTACACTCATCTTCTGGACCCCTGGAGGAACTGGCGCGCATGCCGCAGATCGTGTTCGGCTTGGAATCCTTGGCGTTGTCTCTGCCGCCCTGGCTGGTGCAGGAAGAGAGTCCTGCTTACGGAGATGCGCCCAGTGCACGCATGGACGGGTATCCGGAACCGAACTCCGGTTCGGCGCACCTGCCGGAGGTTCTGGTCGTTGACGACGAGCACATTATCGCCGACACGCTGCGGGTGATCCTGACCCTGAGCGGCTTCGACGCGCGCTGCGCCTACAGCGGCGAAGAGGCCCTCCAGCAAATCGAGCGCCGCTGCCCCGACATCGTCCTGTCGGACGTGCGCATGCCCGGCCGCGACGGCATCGAAACAGCTGTCCTGATTCAGGAGGCATGCCCCGCCATCCAAGTCGTTCTGTTCTCCGGCCAGGCCGGCACCGCCGAGCTTGTGGCCAACGCCAACCGCGAAGGCTTCAATTTCGAGCTCTGGTCCAAGCCGCTCCATCCCAGAGAACTGGTTCGGCGTCTTCGGGCGCTTTAAGGGCTGCCGGGTAGGGTCACGAGCACAAGCGCATTCGGCGGCAGCTCCAGCCGGAGGCGGCCGGCGGCCAGCGCAACCCGGCGGGGCGCGGGCAGCCCGCTGCTCCGGTTTAGCTCGGCGACCTGTGCAGAGGTCGGGTACTGTGGGCTGCCCATGGCCCGGTAGCGCGGCAAAGGATTGCCGTGCGCGTCGTCTACCTGTTCAATCTCGGCCGAGGCCGTCGCAGATACACCAGCAAAGACCAGCGTTACTGTCTTGGCCGTCCGACGGGGGTCGTGCTCGGGGACGTCGGGGTCCACCAGGTTCCACACGGCCACAGCGAGGCTCCCATCGGCTCGGCGCGTCACCAGGGCGTCCACGGCCGGAGTCGCGAGCCGCGCTTCACCCAGCTTGTGCAGCAGGGCGAAATCGTAGAAAGAAGGCTTGGCGATGCCGCCCTCCGCGCGCAGGCCGAAGTCGCCCTCGAACGGGTGCGCGATCGGGCCGCCCTCCTCGAGAACATCGGAGAAAGTCCAGAACGAGAGCATGTCCACCTGCCCGGCGCAGGCGCGAATGGTGTTCGCGACCGCCGGACCGACAAAAGGTGTGTCGCGCGACTGGTGCTCGCCCTGTACGTTCCACTCGGTCCAGAAGAGCGGAGTCGTGGGCATCGGCGAGCGACGGATCTGCTCGCGCACGCGCGCGACGGCGCGGCACACACGGTCGTCCATCGGGATCGCCTCCTCGGCGTGGAACAGGTTCGCGACCGTGTCGTCGGCGTAGCCGTGGGTGGAGACAAAATCCACCGGAACTTGGTGCTTTGCCGCGTAAGCGAGGAACTCCGGCACCCACTGGGCGGCTGCCGTGGCCGGCCCACCGACGCGCAGGCGCGGGCTCACCGCTTTCAGCGCCCGCGCGGTGTGCGCGTACAGCTCGAAATACGACTCCTGCCTGGGGATCCCGTTCCAGAAGTCGATGTTGGGCTCATTCCACACCTCGAAGTACCATTGCGCGAGCTCATTGACCCCATACCGGGCGGCCAGATGCCGCGCGAACGCGGTCACGAGCCCGTCCCAGCGCTCCATCGACTTGGGCGGGGACACGTTGGGCTTGTACCAGAAGGGGTGCAGCGCGTCCGGGTTGAAGGCCAGCTTCTTCGGCATGAAACCGATCTCGACCACCGGCCGGACGCCGTTTTTAAGCAGCCCATCGTAGACCTGGTCGATGTAGGCAAAGTTGTACACCGGCTCGCCGTGTTCATCCTCGGTGTAGACCCCGAGCTCGTCGTGGAAGATGCCGTGGAACCGGACGTAGCCGAAGCCGGTGGCGGCATGGACCGCGCGGAGGTCGTCGCGGTAGCTTTCGCGCAACGAAAGGACAGCCCGGCCCGAGCCGAACATTTGCTCCCAGAAGTGCGGAAACGGCGTCGCGGGGGCGCGGGCGTCGATGGCGATGGTCTGCTGCGCCGTCACCGGCAGCGCCGCAAGCAACAGCACGAGAAAGAGAAAGCGCACGCGGCACCTCGTGGAATGGACAGCCAATCGTAACGCGCGGGAGTCACACGACACAGCCGCAGCTGGGCTGGTATGTTCGGTGGGCATGAAGGCTACGCCCGGGAGCCGCCGCATGAAGCTGACCGCCCTCGCCACAGTTTTGATCCTGCTCTTGCCCGGTGTTTGCTCAGCCCAGGCACCTTCCATCCAAACCGGTCCAGGTGGCGCGCAGTGGCTGCTTTCCGCCGGGCAGATGAGCTACGCGGTCGGCATCGACGAGCGTAAGCTGCCGCAAACGGTCTACTGGGGCGCGCGTCTGCCGAGCGTCGAGGGCCTCATGCCGGCGAAGATGCACAGGGAAATTGCCTCGCAGGAGCCGCCGGTCGCGACCACGCCGCTCGAATACCCGGGCTGGGACGCGGGGCTGCCGTACGAGCCGGCGATCAAAGCCAGTTTCCCCAATGGCAACCGGGCCATGTCGCTGGTCTTCGACCACGCCGAGCCGCGCGGGGCCGACACGCTCGTCCTGCACCTGCGCGATGCGGTCGAGCCGGTCGAGGTCCGCCTGTTCTATCGCTTGTATCCGCAGGGCGTTCTGGCGCGGTGGACGGAGATCGAGAACCGCTCGCAAGCCGCCATCACGCTCGAAGACGCGGCCAGCGCCACCTGGAACCTGCCGCCGGACGCGCGCTACCAGCTCGAATCACTGACCGGCAAATGGGGCGGCGAGTTCCAGTTGCAGCGCGAGCGGATCCACCAGGGCGCATCGGTGCTGGAATCCAGGCGCGGCCACACCTCGCACCAGACCAACCCGTGGTTCGCCGTCACCGCCGCTGGCGCGACCACCGAAACGGCGGGCCCGGTCTGGTTCGGCGAGCTGGGCTGGTCCGGCTCCTGGCGCATCACGGTCGAGGAGGCGGAGTCGCACGCGGTCCGCATCACCGGCGGCTATAACCCGTTCGACTTCAGCTACCCGCTCGCCCCGGGGCAGGCGCTCGAAACGCCGCACTTCTACGCCGGGTACACCGGCGGCGGCGAGGGCGAGGCGTCGCGCATCCTGCACCGGTTCCAACAGGAGGCGATCCTGCCCAGGCCGCGCCCGCGCCCCGTGCTTTACAACTCGTGGGAGGCCACGGAGTTCAACGTGAGCGAGCAGGGGCAGTTCCCCCTGATCGAGCGCGCGGCCAAACTCGGGGTAGAGCGCTTCGTCATCGATGACGGCTGGTTCGGGCAGCGCAAGGACGACCACGCCGGCCTGGGCGACTGGTATGTGAATCGACAGAAGTTTCCGAACGGACTCAAGCCGGTCATCGACAAGGTCCACTCGCTGGGCATGGATTTCGGCATCTGGGTCGAGCCGGAGATGGTCAACCCGGACTCCGACCTCTACCGCAAACACCCGGACTGGGCGATGTACTTTCCCGGGCGGCCCCGGACGGAGATGCGCAACCAGCTCATGCTGAACCTGGCGCGTCCCGACGTGCGCGACTATGTCTTCGGGTGGCTCGACAAGCTGGTCTCCGAGAACCGGATCGCGTTTCTCAAATGGGACTACAACCGCATCTGGTCCGAGCCTGGCTGGGAGGAAGTGCCGCTCGCCGAGCAGAAGACGATCTGGGTCAAATACGTCGACAACTTTTACTCCATCCTCACGGAGCTGCGGCGCAAGCACCCCGAACTGGACATTGAGTCCTGCTCCTCGGGCGGCGGGCGGGTCGATCTGGGCGTGCTGCGGCTGACCGATCAGGTCTGGCCCTCGGACAACACCGACGCGCTCGACCGTCTGTCGATTCAGGACGGGTTTACCCACGCGTACACACCCGGCGTGATGATGGCCTGGGTGACGGACGTGCCCAACTTCCTCAACCGGCGCACGGTTCCCTTCCAGTTCCGGTTCGATGTCGCGATGACCGGCTCGCTCGGGATCGGGGCGGACCTGAGCAAGTTCGACGAGGCAGACATGCGGCTGGCCTCAGCGAATATCGCGCTCTACAAACAGATTCGCCCCTTGGTGCAGGAGGGCTCGCTGTACCGGCTTACCCCCTCGCTGGCGACGTCCGGCGCCTGGGCGAGCGAGTATGTCGCGCCGGACCGCGCTTCCGCCGTCGCATTCGCCTTTCTGCGCTCGCAGCAGTTCGGGACGCCGTACCCCGTGCTGCGTCTCGAGGGACTGGACCCGCAGGCAACCTACACCCTGACCCCGCGCGATCCGGACAAGACCGCGCAACTGCCCCGACAGGCTACCGGCGCGGCGCTGATGAGGGCGGGGGTGCAGCTTGAGTTACGGGGTGACTACGACAGCACGGTCTTCACGCTGCGGCGGCAATGACGTATGTTGATTTGAGTGATCAAGCACGAAAAGAACAGTTCTGTGCGTTTGGAAGTAGCAGTCGATCATCCGGAAGCGGCGCTGGCGGCCGCCGAGGGTGGGGCGGAACGGTTGGAGCTGGGGGCCTCGCTGGCCGACGGCGGGCTGACGCCTTCGCTGGGCTTTGTGACCTGGTGCCTGCAGGAGCTGTCGGTCCCGGTGCATTGCCTTCTGCGGCCCCGGGCCGGTAACTTTTGTTACTCGCGGGCCGAGATGGCCGTGATCGAGCGCGATCTGCTCGCGTTCCGCGAGGCGGGGGCGCACGGGGTCGTCTTCGGCGCGCTCACCGTTGCGGGCGACGTGGACACGGACGCTCTGCGGCGCGTCGTCGCGCTGGCCCGGCCCATGCGGGTGTGCTTCCACCGCGCCTTTGACGTGTGCGCGGACCGCGACCGGGCGCTCGAAGACCTAATCGCGTGCGGCGTGGACCTGCTGCTGACG